>DATFRP010000088.1:0-3126 GCA_035263125.1 Vicinamibacterales bacterium | reverse complement strand
CACGAGGAGAGTGGGGAAGTCGACGTTGGGCAAATCGCTCACCGGCAGCGACCGGTACGCCACCGCGCCAAAGAGCGCGATCGCCGCCATGAGAAGGCTCGTCGCGATCGGACGCTGAATGAAACCCTGAGAGATGTTCATCACTACGCCGGAGCTGTTCGCGGCACCGCCGCGGGAATCTTCCTGGTTTTCACGATACGTGCGAGATACGTGTAGACGACCGGCGTCAGATACAGCGTGATGAGCTGCGACACGACGAGGCCGCCGACAACCGCGAGGCCGAGCGGACGACGTGATTCGCCGCCGGAGCCGTAGCCGAACGCGATCGGCAGTGCGCCGAGCAGGGCCGCAGCCGTGGTCATCATGATCGGGCGGAATCGGATGATGCAGCCTTCGTAGATGGCGTCGAGCGGGCTCTTCCCGTGCTGCCGCTCCTGGTCGAGGGCGAAGTCGATCTGCATGATCGCGTTCTTCTTCACGATCCCGATCAGCATGATCAAGCCGACGAACGAGTAGATATTCAGCTCGTTGCCGAACAGCCAGAGGGTGACGAGTGCACCCAGGCCCGCAGACGGCAGCCCCGACAGAATCGTCAGCGGGTGGATGTAGCTCTCGTAGAGCATGCCGAGCACGATGTAGACGACACCGATCGCAATCACCAAGAGCAGTGACAGGTTCGAGAGCGACGCCTGGAAGACCTTCGCAGAGCCCTGGAAGCTCGTGGTCACGTTGGCCGGCAGCACCTGTTTGGCGGTGGCGGTCACCTTGTCGACTGCGTCCCCGAGCGATGTGCCAGGCTTCACGTTGAACGAGATCGCGACCGCCGGCAGCTGTCCGACGTGGTTGACCGACTGCGGGCCGACTGTATCCTTGAACGCGACGACCGACTCGAGCGGCACCATGTTGCCGGATGGCGTCTTGATCGAGATCTTCTGCAGCGAGTCGGCCTGCTGCTGATACTGCGGATCGAGCTCGAGCAGCACACGATACTGAGAGCGCTGCCCGTAGAGCGTCGTCGCCCAACGTGGGCCGAGCCCGTCGCTCACCGAGTTGGCGATCGTCGAGGCAGTCAGTCCGACGGCGGCGGCCTTGTCGCGATCGATCAGCAGATCGACACGGGGACTTCGCGACTCGAGGTTGGTCGAGACGTCCTGCACCTCGGGCAGCAGTGAGATCGCGTTCATCAGCCGCGGGGTCCAGGTGTAGAGATCCTCGGTGTTGACACTCTGGACCATGAGGTTGTAGCCGCTGTCGCCGCGGAATCCACCGATCTGCAGCGATTGGGGAATATTGACCCCCGCCCTGAACTGCGGAAAGCGCTGCAGGACGCCGCGGAGCTGCTGGGCGATTTGCGGCGCACTGACCGGGCGCGTCGCTCGCGGCGTGAGCTGGATGAAGATGCGCCCCTGGTTCATGCCACCGGCATTTCCGCCGCCGGTGTTCACCATCATCGCGTCGATGTAGGGGTTGCGATTGATCGTGTCGGCGACGCGTTCGGTCGTGTCGACCATCTCGTAGAACGATGTGCCCTGGGCGGCGCGGAGATTGATGAACAGCGCGTCGTTGTCGGTGTCGGGGATGAACCCTTTGGGCACGACGCCATACATGTGCAGCGTCGCCCACAGCACGACCGCGAACACGACGAGCATTGCGAACCGATGTCTCAGCACCAGACGCAGGCTCCGCCCATATCCGCGTTGCAGCGCGTCGAACGCGCGGTCCATCAGCCCGGCGAATCCGACCTTCGAGTGCACGACCTTGAGGAACCGGCTGCACAGCATCGGCGTCAGCGTCACCGACACGATGCCGGAAATCAGGATCGCCGTGGTGATCGTGACCGCGAACTCGCGGAACAGGCGGCCGAGAATGCCGCTCATGAACAGAATCGGGATGAACACGGCCGCGAGCGACGTGGTCATCGTGAGGATCGTGAACGCGATCTCGTTCGATCCTTTGAGCGCGGCCGCGAGCGGCTTCTCGCCCATCTCCATGTGACGCACGATGTTTTCCAGCATCACAATCGCGTCGTCGACGACGAAGCCGATCGAGAGGATCAGCGCCATCAACGACAGGTTGTCGAGGCTGTAGTTCATCATCGCCATCACCGCGAACGTGCCGAGGATGGAGAAGGGCAGGGCAAGCGCGGGGATGAGCGTGGCGGAGCCGTTGTGGAGGAACAGGAAGATCACCGCAATCACGAGGACCAGCGTGATCCCCATCGTCACCTGGATGTCGGTGAACGCCTGGCGGATGGTCTTCGATCGATCCTGGCGGATGCCGAGGTGCACCGATGGCGGCAGCTGCGCCTCCAGCGACGGAAGCAGCGCGCGCACGCGGTCGGTTACTTCGATGACATTCGTTCCGGGCTGCTTCTGCACCTGAAGCTGGATCGCTCGCTGACGGCCCGTTTTCGTGTAGAGCCAGGCGGCCTGCGTGACCGTCTCCACGCTGTCGACGACATTCGCCACCTGCTCGAGCCGGACCGGGCGTCCGTCCTTGTACGAGATCACGATCGGTCGAAAATTCTCGGCGGTGCTGAGGATGTTGCCGTCGGGCCGCTGCAGCAGGCCGTTCGCCGTGATGGTATATGTCGACGCCGAGCCAAAGAGCTGTCCGGTCGGCTCATTCGCATTCCAGTTGGCGAGGGCCTGGTCGACTTCGTTGATGCCGACCTTCTGCGCCTGCAGCTTGTCCGGGTCGAGTTGCACGCGCACGGCGTACTTCTGCGCGCCCTGCACCTGCACCTGAGAGACGCCTGGAACCTGCGAGATCCGCGGCGCCAGGACGTTCTCGGCGAACTCGTCGACCGCCGACATCGACAGCGTGTCCGAGGTCAGATTGAGCTGGAGGATCGGCTGATCTGCCGGGTTCTGCTTCCTGAACGACGGTGGGGCGAGCAATGTCGACGGCAGCAGCGGCATCGCGGCCGCAATCGCCGTCTGGACGTCGACGACGGCGCTGTCGATGTTGCGATCGAGGTCGAAGGACAGCGTGATGCTGGTGCTGCCGGCGTTGCTGCTCGACGTCATTTCGTCCACGCCGGCGATCGTGGTGAACTGGCGCTCGAGCGGACTGGCGACGGTGGCGCCCATCGTTGCCGGGTCGGCGCCGGGAAGGCTGGCCTGC
>DATFRP010000087.1:0-14215 GCA_035263125.1 Vicinamibacterales bacterium | reverse complement strand
TCTGCCGGCACGCCAAACCGCTCGTAGATCTTCCCCCATTCCTGGAGGAAACTGCCGTAACGCCGCGCATTCGGCGTCAGGAACTCCCCGCGTGTCGGGTTGTGCACCAGAGGACCGGTCACCGGCGTGAGCAGACGAACGACCTCGTCGCGCCGCGCATCCAAATCCCTGGGAAGGGTTCGTCCATTCAGGAGCTCATTCAGCCCCTGCTCTTCCCAGACACCATCTCGCGCCCAGTCGCCGACGTTGGGAAAGATCGCCAATAACCGTCCGTCCTGGGCGCTGCCGAACGCAATTCGTCCGTCGGGAATCGTGAAAATGTGCTGCCAGAAGGGGTACTCCGGCCGGAACATCTGAATCGCGGCGAGATCCAGGTCCAGACGGGCGTGCGAATACTCGGTGACGGCCTGGGCGGCAGCCGGTTCCGAAGCATTCGCGAGCGGAAGGTCTGTGGAAGACCCTTGTGCGCGAACCGACGATCCGACGCAGGCAAGGGTCGCGAGTCCGAGCAGCAGGCTCAGATGTTTCATAGGGGGCGCGGTAATTATCGATCAATTTGACCGCCGCCGCGCCGTGATCCGTTTATCGACCGGAACGGATCGGAGATTCAGAGGCTGCTGTGAGTCGGTCGCCGTTGTCGCAGTCGCGCCAGCAGTACGAGCGTCGAGACGACGCTGGCGGCTGTCACGGTCGTCGATACCGGTGAGGCGACATCGACCGGCAGGGCGAGCCACGACACGACAATCGCCAGGCCGCATAGTGCCCATAATCCAGCCGGACAGCCGTTGAAAGTTCTGGACTCGCACGCCGTCGCATGGCGGCGACGCGCATCGGCCTTCTCTGTCGATTGTCGAAAGGCGCGCCGTGAGCCTAGCTCGGCAAGAACCATGAGGAGCAGAACCGCGATCGCCGTTACCCACCCGGATGCCGCCTGCGGTCGTAGTCCCCAGTTGGCCAGCGCCAACACGATGCCAACGAAGGGCAATATCGATGCAGCGCGGGACATGAGAGAGTGCGTTGACACGTCAGGCTTCTCCTTTGACGGGGCGTTTGGCCACCTTGCTGCTGGTAATGCGACCGGTTGTCTTCGTGCCCAGGGCAGGCCGAAATCGTGTGCCGCGCTGATCGCGATGCTGCTCGCAGCCGCGCTCGTCGTACGGGCACAGCCGCGAGGTCCGGCTCGCGAAATCATTCCCCTCGCCGGCGATCTGTATCGAGCGCGGAACGGCAATTGGTACGCAATCTTTCTCGTCACTCCCGACGGCATCATCCTCGGCGATCCGATCAATCCGGCGTTCGCGACGTGGCTGAAGGAGGAACTCGCCAAGCGATTCACGGTGCCGGTGCGATACGTCGTCTAGAATGTGCCACGTGCGTGAGACTGCACGCGCGGCATTCGTCGCGGTAAATTTCTTCGTCCTGGCCCTTCCGGGACTCCTGGGATCGACGGCGATTGCATTCGCCATCGGCACTCTTGTTCTCATCCTGCTGAATATTGCCATCCTCACGACCTGGCGCCGCGATCCGGACGTCACGACGTCTGACAGCGCATCCGGCACTGTACGAAACACAGCCCCAAGGACTGCGGTCGCCGCCGCGGCTGGACTCGTCGCCCTGGTGCTCGTCTTTGTCGCGGCACGATCGTGGCTGCACCAAATCCTGATCTTCCCCATCGACGCGCAACGCGCCGACATGCTGGTCGTCATCGAGCACGGGATCAGACGCGTGCTGGAAGGACAGAACCCATACGCGACTTACCACGTTCCGTGGGAAGCCACGCTCCCGTACGGCCCCGTGCTTTGGATGCCGTATCTCACCCCGTATGTGATTCACGCCGACATTCGGTTCGCAGCGATTGCCTCGGCGCTCTTCATTCCCACCGTTTGCGCGGTGTGCGCAACCGCACTCGCGTTCGACCGCCGCATCGCCGCAGCCGCCGGATGTGTGCTGATGCTCTGTGCGATCGTCTTCAGCCCAGACCTTCGTGGCTTCATCTCAATCGCCCACACACCGTCGTACTGGCCGCTGATTGCGGTCTACGCCTGGTGTGTCGCGCGCGAGCGCTGGCTGATGGCCGCGCTCTTCGGCGGAGTGTTGATCGTCGCGCGGACGACGATGGTCGCCGTCGCGCCGGTTCTCTTACTCGCGGTGTGGCACCGCGAGCGCCGCCTCATGGGGAAAACGACAGCGCTGCTCGCCGCATCAGCGGTGCTTCCCTTTGTTCCGTTTGCGCTTGCCGACTTCCGCGCTCTCGAACACGCGCTGTACGGCAGCTATCAGCATCTGATGAAGGAGTTCGTCTGGACCCAGACGACGTGGGCACACAACTCGGTCGGGGTCACGGGTCTGCTGCTGCGTGCGGGATGGAAGAGCCTGGTCGAGCCGACGCAGGTGGTATCCATGTTGGCGGTTTACGTCGCGGCCTTCATCCGGCTTCGCCGTGGCGACAGACCGCTCCCCTGGATGGCCATCGCCCTGCTCGTCTTCAGCATGACCACGCTCTGGCCAGTGCACTACATTTACCTCGATGTGTTCCTGCTGCTCGTCTGCGGGGTCGTCGCCGAATACATATTCTCGCGACGATGGCATCGCTTCGCTGTATCGGTTCCCCTCTGCGCCACAGTGCTCGCGATCGCGATCGCCGTCGACATCCCAACGAGCCCGATCGTCGATGTGCGCCGGTCGAACCGTGCCTTTCTCTACGCTGGGTTTTCCGCCGACGAGCGCGGAGATGGTTCGTTCGCCTGGGTCGACGGGAATCGCGCAGAGGTGTTGCTGCCTCGCCGCTCCCGCGTCGACGCGCGGATCGAAATCGTCTGCGAGCCGAATCTGGCAGAGGCGTCGGCAGTGCAGGACATGAGCGTCTCTTTGAATGACACGGTACTCGGCACCGGCACGCTGCGCGGAGGATTGCAGGCGGTCACGCTCGCTGCGCCCGGCCGAGTGTGGCAGTACGGAGTCAACCGGCTCGGGCTCTCGTTTCCGACCGGCGGGTCTCCGGCCGATTCAGATGAGCGACGCGATTCGCGCAAGCTGTCCGTCGCGTGCGCTCGTGTGGCCGTAAGGACGCCCTGAGGCCGCTCGTCACGTCCCGACCTGAGTCGACGGGATATGGTCGAAATGACGTGGGCAGCCATGTTAGGATTCGCGAACTATGAGACTGGGCTTGATTCGTCTTTCATTGGCGACCACCATGATGGGCGTGCTCGGGAGCATGGCCCTCAGTGCCCAAGGGGCGGCGCAGCAGCCACCAGCGGGCACGAACAACGGCGTCCAGGTAGCGGTGCCGCAAGGGGGTGCCGCGGATCAAGCCCAGGATGCGGCACGTCAGAATCGGCAACAGGCAGCCAGAAACCGGCTCGCCAACCAACCAGCGCCTCGCGACGCGAGCGGTCACATCGTGTTGGGCAACACCGCCACGCTCAAAGGCGTCTGGGTCGGGGGCAACCTCGGTTTCTGCAACGGCAACGCGGCGGCCGCTCCCCCATCGCTCAACCCGGGCGCTGGGCCGCAAGGCGGTCGCGCTGCAGGCACCGGCGCGGCACCTGGTAGAGGCGGTGGCTTCGGCCGTGGCGCGGCCGGCCCGTGCACTGCGATTCCGTACATGGAGTGGACACGCGCGGTGTCCGACGATCGCCGCCGGATGCAGCTCGAGCCGCACACCCGCTGCAAGCCGTCGGGAGGCCCGCGCCAGTGGCTCACACCGTACGGTGCGGAATTCCTGGAACTGCCCGACGCGAAGGTCGCCTACATCTTCGACATCGGCGGCCCGCACACCTACCGCACAATCTACATGGACCGCCGCAAGCATCCGGAAACGGTCACGCCGAGCTTCTACGGCGACTCGATCGGCTGGTGGGAAGGGGACACGCTGGTCGTCGATACGGTCGGCTTCAACGAGGGCTTCTGGATCGATCGCGGCCAGCTTCCACACACGTCGCAGCTGCACCTGATCGAAAAGTACACGCGCACCGCGCTCGACAGCATGAAGTACGAGCTGACCATAGACGATCCGGGGGCTTACACATCGACGTTCACTGGCGTCTCGAACCTGCGCTGGGAAAACGGGACGGAGCTGTTCGAATACGTCTGCCAGCAGCAGAACTACGCGCCCACCCTGATGGTCGGCGAAGGAACTAAGGTGGACCGCTCGAGTCCGATCGTTCCCTAGATCCACTGCTCGTTCATTTGACGGTGACCTGCAGCGTGTTGTCGCCGTACTCCCAGCGCACAAACGCTGGAATGTTCAGGGAAGCGACTCCGTGTGGAGGAGCGGGAAGCTCGAGCAGCGCGCCGGTTTCGGGCGACGGGTACGCGTCGCGAATCTGTGCGTAATAGGCGCGATACGGCGCGCTCGCAGAATCCCACGCGTGAACGTTCTTCGACGCAAACGCGCCGAACCGCACGAGGAGAGCGATGCTCAGAATCCCCCACACGGCGGCCGCCGCTGGTAGCGTCGTCGCCGCGAGCCGGTCGCGCGCCCACCAGAGCGACTCGGCGATCAATCCCGCACAGCCCGCTCCCGCCAAATACAGATACCGGGAACTGAGGCCACCGCGAAATCCCGCAAACGGCAGCATCGCCGCGATCGTCCACAGCGCGTAAAACCGCGCGCGCGGCCCCGCGAATGTGCAGGCCCAGAGAAAGAACAGCACGACCGTCACACTCCCGAGTGCATCACGTCGAGCGACCACGAACGTTCCAAGCGCGTGGCGGACGTTGTCTGCGATGTGCAACCCGATTCCGTACTGCCCCTCGACCACAACGTAGTTACGCACATTGATGACGTAAGCGATCGCACTGTACGCCGCGAGGATCAGCGCGAGGCAGACGAACACAACGAGATGCGCACGCAATCGCCCCAAGACGGACTCACCGTGAGCGGATGTCGGTAGCGTGATCGTCAGGAGTACCAGGATCGGCAGAAGCATCACGCCCGATTCATGTGAGAAGAGGCAGGCGGTGAAGGTGCACCCCGCGGCAAAAAAATGACGGCGCCGGCCGCCGTTGAGCCCACGCCAGAAGAGCCACACGGTGAGCACGAAAAACAGCGTCACCAGCAGCTCGCTCACGGCCGATACCCACACCACGGCTTCGACACCCGCAGGCTGCGTCGCAAACAGGAGGCCTGCGAACACGCCGAGGAGATTGGAGCGCGACAATGACGCCGCAAGCACCCCGACCGCGAGGCTTGTGAGGAAGTGCAGCGAGACACTGAGCCAGTGATAGCACGATGCCGCCGGGCCGCACACCAACAGCGCTGCCGGGAAATAGAGCTCTATGACAGGGCGATAGAAATGAGCGCGGCCGTCGATCTGAATGAGACTGGCGGCGTCGAACGAGCGCGCGCCCGCCAGCCACGTGAAGTCATCCGAAAAGAGTCCGTAACCCGTCGTCCCCGCGTACACGACGAGAATCGCCCCTCCGATCGTGAGCGCGGCGAGAGCGTGCTGCGCGATCGGCCGACGAACGAATCGGGCCTCGGTCACGAGTGGTGTCGCATCGTGTCGTCAACTCTCAACGCGCACATCCGATGAGCTTCAACTACGCCAGAACCGCCACGAGCATCGCAACCAAAGGACACATCTGTCAAACTGCGGCTACGTCCACCTGAGGCTCCATCAGACATGCTGAATCTCGCGATCGCTGTGAACCCGCGTGCGTGTGCAGTCTGCCTGCTGCTGTGCGTGACATCGACGCCTTCGGCAATTGCGCAGACGCAACCTCACACGGAACTGGGCGTTCAGTTCGTGACGGCGTCCTCCTCGGAATTCGACGCCACCGATTTAGGCGTCAGCGTCACCGCCTCGTGGCGTCCGAACGAGAAGTTCGGCCCGGAAGGTGAGGTCGCATTCTACTTGAAGGATTTTCCCGATGCCCCCGCGTTCAGTAGCAGCCGTATCGAAGTGTTGGGCGGCGTCTCCGGAGGACCACAGGTTCGGACCGTAAGGCCGTTCGCCAAGGCACGCGCGGGGTTCGTCGCCTTTCAGGAGGCTCCTGGGCCGTTTGCCTGCATCGCGATCTTTCCGCCACCGCTTCAATGTGTGCTTGCCGCCGGCAAGACAGTGCTCGCGATCGATCTCGGAGGCGGAATCGAGATCTATCCGACCGGCCGTACGTTCGTGCGCGTTGATGTGAGCGATCGCGCGCTCCGCTATCCCGGCACCGTGCTCGACGCGAATGGCCAGGTTCGAAATGATCCGTTTTTCAGCCACGACCTCCGCTTCGCGATCGGCGGTGGCGTGCGCTTCCGATGATCGCGAAGAGACATGGGAGCCTTCGGCCTTATATCCTGCCCTCAATGCCGAATCTGCGAGGCGGCGGCGTCCCGTTCAAAGGTCGTCTCGCAGTTGCCACGTTCCGGGATGAGACCGGCATTCCCGCCCATGCTGCGCCGAAGGATCCGTGTCGGGAACACCAGCGGTTCTGCCAACACCTCCGGGTCCTCGAGCGTCAGATCGTAGAAAATAGCATCGCCCTCACGCCTGAACTTCTCGACGATATGCATCTGATCGGAGTGGAAGTAGCCGCCGCGCCCGATCCACGTCGTGTCGATGAAGCCGATGGAGTCGAGCACCAGCGTGTCGCCCTCCCAGCGCCCAACCGTGTCGCCGAAGTATTTGGCCGCGTACTGTGCGTCCGGGCTGTGCTGACGGCCATCAATGGCGACCATGCGGAATTCCGGGTATCCCCCACCCGCATCGGGAAATTGCCCGTACAGGAACGTGACGTCGTTCTCCGTCTGGTAGACGCGCCGCGGCGGCCCCTGACGCGGAAGGCCCAACGGCTGGCACGTCATGACTGGATCTTCCCTGTTGGTCCACATGTCGAGTTGCTGGACCTTGTCCCAGTACTCCGGCTTGTAGAGGGGACGACCCAGCATGCCGAACCGCGAGGGCGAGTAGAGCTCGAAGTCTTCAGTCTGGTTCGTTTCTCTCCTGCAAGCCACTTGAGTGGGACCACATCGCCGGTTGCCGTAGTTCCCGATCCAGCCGATGTTGAATTCCGCCCAGCTGCCCGTCATATCAGGATGCCCGCCGATCCGCGGTGTCGGCGCCGTCGTGTTCGTCGGCGGCTCCGTCCTCGCCCACACGATCGTCGGTGCCTTCGCGGTGACGTTCATCGCCTTCTGCACGCTTGGCGGTACCGGTGCCACGACGTAGACATTGCCGGTCTCCGTTTCGCTCGTCGTCAGATCGCGGACGACTGCACCGTTCTTCCTCTCGGTCAACCGGCCGGCATAGTACACCTCGATCTTGTTCAGCGGGTTGTTCCAGTCCTGATAGTTGCTGTAGGTGAACTCGGTCGTCATCTGGCCCTGGGTCACCACGACCTTCTCGACCATGTACCTCTCATCGAGCGTGGCGACGCCGGTCGCGCCCTGAACACCCGGGATCGGGAAGGTCAACACCGCTTTACCCGTGTCCCACGACAGTGAGGTATTGCCCGCCTTCATCGCGCCGTCGGCGATCACCGTCCCCGGATTCGCACCCAGCCTCCATGTGTCCATCGTTCCCGCGAGCGCGGACTTCGCTGCACCTTGCGGACTCGCCCAGATGCGAATGAGCCGCTCCTGCACCGTTGCCGGCATCGCAGCGACCTTGCCCTTTGCTCCAGCGATCTCGGCGCCGCGCGTGTCCTCGTTCCACGCGTACTGCCAGCTGACCACTTCGATGTTCGAGTACGTCTGCTTGTTCGGCCGTGTGCAGGTGTACTGAATACGCTGACTGAACGTCTGGTAGTTCGTGCTCTCACGGAACTTCGACAGCGTGCACGGCTGGCCATCGACCTGAATCGTGCCACCCTTGGCTTGGTACTCGAGCGTCGCGACCATGTCGCGCTCGTCGGCGCCCTTCAGCATGCCCTGATGCCACATCCAGTTGAAGAGCACGGAGCGCAGGTCCTTGGCTCCAGCCACGGGTGTGTAGGGTGCTCCACCGCCACGACCACCCTGTGCACCGGCCGGAGCCTGCCCACCGCCGCGCCCTTGCGCACCGGGCGCCTGCTGCGCACCGGTCGTCGATGCCGCGGCGATCGCGAAGACAAGGACGAACGCGCCCGTTGTCCAACGCTTCCTTGCGCCTTCGCTGACTTTTCCGTCTTTGCGCAACACGCTGCGGACGAGACTGCGGACAAGTCGACCAGACTTCATGGTGGTCCTCCGTCTTGTGGCGCGAGCATGCCCGTGCAGAAGGGCGACGTCAAGGCCCAATATTTGGGCCGCCACGTCCGCTCGACGTCGCCGGATGATCGTAGGAGACTGACTTGTGTGGTGGCGCAACGGGTTGGCGCACGAGCAGCCGTGAGATTCCCGATCAGGATGTGCTCGAGGGATCTTGCTGACGACCACCGGCTGAAATTCTCGGGTTAGATTAGCATCGACACTCAGCGAGGCGCTGAAAGCGCACCTCGTGGGGCACTTTCCGTGATCGGCACGTTCTCCCGGCCACCAGTATGAAGGCGGAGATCACTTTGCCCTGGCTCGTGCGCATCAAGCCTGGCGCACTGCAGCGTCTGGGACTGTACTTGGCGCGCTTTCGCCTGACACCCGTCGCTCTGTTTCACAGTGAAGGCCTGTTGCAATCCATCCTCGACATGGCTCGTCAGAGCCTTCGACAGCACGGCATGAATCAGGCTCTGTTCCATGAAGTGAAGGAGGCGAGCGTAGAAGAAGCGGTGCGCCTGCTGGGCGCAGTGCCTTCTTCGTGCAAGGCAATAGTCGGCATCGGTGGCGGCAAGGCGCTCGACGTAGCGAAATACACTGCCTCGCTTGCTGGACTGCCCTTCTTCGCCGTGCCGACTTCCCTTTCCAACGACGGTTTCTGCTCGCCACAGGCGAGTTTGACGCTGGAGGGCAACCGGCGATCCGTGCCCACCAGTCTTCCTGAAGCGGTTGTGGTCGATCTCGCCATATGTCAACAGGCACCGTTGACGCTTTGGCATTCTGGAGTTGGCGATCTGTCTTCCAAGTTCACAGCCGTGTCGGACTGGAAGCTCGCGTTTCACAGGCGGGGAGTTCCAGTCAATGATCTGGCGGCGTTGTTGTCCGATGCCAGCGTCTTTCAGTTCATCGCGTATCCCGTGTCGGACGAACAGGGAATTCGGCTTCTGGCGACGGCGCTCATGCTGAACGGGATTGCCATGGAGATCGCTGGGTCGTCACGACCAGCCAGTGGGAGCGAGCACCTCATTTCTCATGCGCTCGATATGACCGGGGCGAGGCAGAGGCTCCATGGCCTCCAGACCGGGACGGCAGCCTACCTCGTCAGCAGCCTGCAGATCGGCAGGCACCACCAGACAATCGGGGAGCTGTTCGCGCGAACGGGCTTCTGGACATCCGTCCGAGCGCAGCCCTTCTCGAAAGAGGAATGGAGGATCGCCGTGGAACGCGCACCCTCGATGAAAGAGGACTTTTACACAATCCTCTCCGAGAGAGAGGCGTGGCGAGAGTTCGCCAGGATGATCGCGAACGACACAGCCCTCGTTGGATGCTTTGAATGACGCTCTGATCAACGTGCGCCCCGGGCCAGCCGCGGCATTCCGAGCGTGACGTGGCCATTTACCCGCTCGAATGCCGCCAGGGCCTCGCGGTGCTTCGCGCGCGCATCGCGGAGGAGTTTCGAGAAGTCCGGCAGATCGCGGATCGAATCGAGCCAGGGATCCTTTGCCATGGCTGGATAGCAGAAGAAACCACCACATACGACGCGTCGGAACAGCTGAACCGCGGCGTCTTTCTCGTTCAGGTGTGCCAAGTGGCGCACGAGGTAGAAGAGTCCTTCCGGGTCACGGAAGTCCGTTTGCGCGATGCGGTGAACCGCGGCAAGGCTCTCAGCAACGCGGCCCTCCAGCAGGGTCCGCGCCGCTAACATGATGTCTCTCGCGCGCGCTGGCGTCTTCTGCTCGAGTTCGGCAAATGCGGCAATCGCTTCGGTGGTTCTTCCTATCGCCGCGAACGCCATCGGACCGATGTAGAAGGTTTCGTCAAGCGGTCTCGTTGCCACTCGTGCGTAATCGCCCATGTGAAACCACGTGTGCGGAATGCTCGTGCGGATACGCGGCTCGAGGCTGCGCGCCTTGGCATCGGCGGCAACCGAGGCTTCGAGCAGCCCGCAGTACCGGCAGGCGCTCACCATGCCGGCGAAGATCTCGGGGTCGGCACTCCGTGCGCGTTCGAGCAGTCGCACCATTGCGACGGGCGCGCGGCCGAGATCGACTTCGAGCTGCGCATAGAGCTTGTGCGCCATCGGCAGCTCCGGATTGATCTCGAGCGCGCGGCGGAATGCCGCTTCTGCGCGATCCAGACTGTCGTCCACACTCGTGCCGACATATTTCCCCATCACGTGATGCATGCGTCCAAGCCGCGCCCATGCCGGCGCGTACTGCGGGTCCTCGGCCACAGCTCGCAGATACAGGTCGCGCGCAGTCGTCCACTGCTTGCGATCGTGACTGAGCTGGTTCCCCCGAAGGTAGAAATCGTACGCGCGTGCGTTGGAAGGGACGTCGCGCGCGAGCAGGCCTCGATCGGATGCCGTGAGCGGAACGGCGAGCGAATCGACGATGCGATGGGTCAGTTCGTCCTGTACCTGGAAGAGCTCACCAACAGACACTTGAGAGGTCTGAGACCACAGGAGCGTGCCAGCCGGGACGGCTGTCAGCTGCGTACTGACGCGTATCTGATCCCCGACCCGCATGAGCGACCCGGTGACGACCGCGTCTACGTCTGCCTCTTCGGCCAGCCGTTTCGGATCCGGCAGGTCGCCGGCAAAACGTGACGCCGCAACGCTCGATCGCACGATCAGCGACTGCAGGCCGGACAACGACGCCGTGATTGCGTCGGGCAGACTGAACGCGAGGAAATCCGTTTCTGTATCCGGGCGCAGCATCCGAAACGGCAGCACGATCAACCGAGTCGTGCAGCTCGAAGCGCTGGCCCCGGTCGCAACCGTCTCGATCGGCGGGAGAAACCGATATCCCCGGCGCCGCAGCGTCTCTATGTACGTGGGTGCGTCGGCATCATCGTCCAGCGCCGCGCGAATCTGCCGGATGCAGAAGTTGAGCGCCTGATCGAAGTCGACGAACGTTTCATCCTTCCAGATTTCCTGACGAATCTCGTCGCGCGTCACCGTCTGCCCGCTGCGCATGGCGAGCGACAGCAGCACCTTGAAAGGCTGAGGTGGCAGCTTGATGACCTCTCCGTCCTTTCGCAGTTCGCCCCTCTTGGGATCGAGCTCGAACCGACCGAAACGCACGTGCGTCATCTCCTGGGGCGAATTATAGAGGCCCACCTCTCATCGCGATCTCATCCAGATATCAGGCTCCATCCATGGCACCGGAACATCAACCCAGTTAAAAAACCAGCAGTGTGTTCGGAGCCGAAATGGAGGTATCCATGAATGCTCGTATTGTGTGTTGGGTCGTGGTGCTCGCAGGCTGCCTGCGGCTGGGGCAACTGAGTGCCCAGGCGCAAACAGCATCGCCACAGGAGTATCGGTCGACAGCGGATCAACGGACTGTTCTCAAGAGCGATCTCGCCAGTGTGCCCGGGAAGGAAGGCACCGTTCTCCGGTTCGAGCTTCCCGCTGGATGGGTCGGGGGCTGGCATTACCACACCGGCGACGTGTTCGTGTACGTCGTGTCGGGCGAGTTCGTCGTCGACGTCGAAGGCCAGGGCCGAAAGCGGTTTGGCCCCGGCGAGGTCTATCACGAGGCTGTGAACACGACGATGCAGGCGCGCAATCCGAGCACCAGGGAGCGAACGACATTGATCGGGTTTCAGGTGGGTGGGAAGGGTGAACCGTTGATGCTCGTCGCCAAGCCTCCACGCCGATGAGAACTGAGGAGAGCATCGATCGAGTCGATCCCTGGTTCAGCGTTTCACCACGCTGCCAGACTAGAGGATTTCTTTGAGTCGGTCCGCTGGACGCGCGAGGATCGCTCGCGCGCCTTTCTCGACGATCGGCCGCTGAATCAGATCGGGGTTCTTCACCATCAGATCGACGATCTCATCGTCGGTGAGATCGCGCTCGGCGAGGCGCAGGGCCTTGTAGACCGGCTCCTTGCTGCGCAGCAGCTCACGCGGTGAGACGCCCATCTTGCGAAGCAGGTCGAGCAGCTTCTTCTTGGGAATCGGATCGACGTAATAGTCGACGGCGTCGAAGTCCACCCCGCTCTCGACGAGTGCCGCGTGAACCTGCCGGCATGTCGTGCAGGTCGGCTTCTGATAGATCACGATCTTCATAGCCAAGTCAGGGCAGCATACGACACGTGATGCCGAATCTGAAATAGCACACCGGTTGCACCAGTCAATCACGGACGCGCAACGAGTGACTACATGCGCCCGAACCTGATGACCGTGGCGCCGTACGTCCAGGGTTCACGCAGGCGATCGGCAATTACGCGATGACGCCGCTCGTCGTCATGTACTGCGACCGTGTACTGCGAGGCGAACGGGCTTCGTAGTTCTTACATAACCGCTCGCGCAAGACTCCATGCTGCGAGTTCCGGAACCCGCTCGTTCTGAGGGAAACATCGCGGCACTTTTCTGGTACGCGAGTTGCCCACGAGCGCGACGACTCGGATTCAACCATCCGGTTCGCTATCCCCAATTCCCCTACTCGAGCCCGCCTCTGCGTGTCCGGCCGTGGTGTGTCCACAGCTGAAGCTGCGTGTCCCTCGCTGCTGGACCCGCCATAAACGGAAAGGACCTTGGCATGAACGGGAAAAAGTCACCCTTCTCTCCGAACCACGTGAGCCGCCGCCGTTTCATACAGTCCGTCAGTGCCGGCGCCGTCGCGACCGCCGCGATCGCGGGAGGTGTCATACGGCCGGTGCGGGCCGCGAACGCCATACCAGTGAACCGCTTCGGACGCATGTTTCCGACCTTGCCGTCGTTCGCGTCGCAAAGCAAGAAAATGGAACAGGCGTTGATGGCGCTCGGCGAGAAGGGCGGGCTCCTGGACGCGAACGACGACCTTGCCGCTGGTCCCGTTGCTCTCATCACGGATCCGTCGCTCAGCGCCAATAATCCCAACAACCCCACGCACGGCGCGGGTGTGACCTTCATGGGGCAGTTCATCGACCACGACCTGACGCTCGACACCACGTCACAACTCGCCGTGCAGGCACAACCCGAGAAGACGATCAACCAGCGCACGCCGTACTTTGACCTCGACAGCATTTACGGCAACGGCCCATCCGCCAGCGCAGAGCTCTACGACCCGTTGGATCCGGCGAAGCTCAAGGTTGAGACCGGCGGTTTGTTCGAGGATGTTCCGCGTGACCTCAATGGGCGAGCGCTGTTAGGGGACGCTCGGAACGACGAGAACATCATTCTCTCCGGTCTGCACGCAGCCTTCCTGCTCTTCCATAACCGCGCCGTCGACGAGCTGCGTTCCGAAGCGGCGCCCGAAGCCGACGTCTTCCAATTGGCGCGCCGGCTCACGACGTGGCACTACCAGTGGATGGTCGTGCACGAGTTCCTGCCGCTCTACATCGGCCAGAACCTGGCGACCGAAATACTGGAGGCAGGTCCGCGCTACGTCGGACCAGAGCAAAAGGGAATCCCGGTCGAGTTTCAGACCGGCGCATACCGCTTCGGCCACAGCATGGTCCGGCCCTCCTATCGGGCGAACCTCGCCGGCGATAACGGCCAGCCGTTCTTCGGCTTCATCTTCGATCCCGCCGAGTTCGGCAAGGTGGATGGTGACGACCTGACTGGTGGTTCTCGCGCGCCTCGCCGCTTCATCGGCTGGCAGACGTTCTTCAACTTCGGCGACGGCGAACTGAAGCCAAACAAGAAGATCGACACGCACGTCTCCACGCCCCTGTTCAACCTGCCACCGATCGCGATACCAGGCGGGCCATCCGTGCTGGTCCAGCGCACTCTCCTGCGTCACCTGACATGGCAGATCCCCTCCGGCCAGCGGATCGCGCGGGCGATGGGCGCGCCGATCCTCTCGGACGCGGACCTCCAGGAACTGTCGCAGTTCGACAACTCCCTGCTCGAGTCCACGCCACTCTTCTACTACGTGCTGAAAGAGGCGGAACTGGTGGAGTCGGGTGAGCACCTCGGGCCGGTCGGCGGCCGCATCGTCGGCGAGGTGTTCGTCAACAACCTCCGGAACGACCCGGACTCGTATCTCAATGTCGACCCGAACTGGGTGCCCACTGTCGGCGGCGGTTCATCGTTCCGGATGACAAATTTCCTGACCTACGC
>DATFRP010000086.1:0-20008 GCA_035263125.1 Vicinamibacterales bacterium | reverse complement strand
CATGCGACTCAAATTGACGATCGAATACGCCGGCACGCGGTACAGCGGCTGGCAGATTCAGAAGAACGCGAAGACGATTCAAGGCGAGATCGAGCGCGCCATCAAGGCGGCCACCGATCAGCGCGACTTCGAGTTGTATGGATCGGGTCGCACCGATGCAGGGGTCCACGCGCTTGCACAGGTGGCGCATCTCGAGATTCGATCGACGATGCCTCCAGACATTCTGCGACGGAGGATCAACGACGAGCTCCCTGCCGACATCAACCTGCTTCGAGCGGAGAAGGTCCGTCACTCCTTCCACGCGCGACACGATGCGATCGGGCGGACGTATCTCTACCAGGTCTCCCGCCGACGCACCGCGTTTGCCAAGGCGTTCGTCTGGTGGGTGAAAGAGGATCTCGATCTTGCGCGCATGCGTCAGGTCGCGTCTCGCTTCGTCGGGTTCCATGATTTTCGATCGTTTTCCGACACCGACCCGCGCGAAGGATCGACAGAAGTACTGCTCGATGCGCTCGACATCCACGAGCAGGGCGATCTCGTCGTGTTTCGCGTCGATGGCTCGCACTTCATCTGGAAACTGGTCCGTCGTCTGGTGGGTGTGCTGGTCGAAGTAGGCCGTGGAGGACTGGAGGCAGATGCGGCGGTCGCGCTGCTGACGACGTCGTCGGATGTGCCGGCGCGGGTGACCGCGCCGGCCTCAGGGCTCTTTCTCGCGATGGTCCGTTACAAGGGCGACGCGAGCCATGCGCTCATCACACCCGCGATGATGGTGCCGCGGGTATGAGTTACGGTCTGGCGCTTCGAGGGGGTGTGACGCCGTTCAGACGCAGATACACCGCCAGTTGACCGTAGATGTCCTGGCTGTGCGCGATCGAGAAGTACGCGATCCGCACCCGGCTCACCGTCGGGCCCATGAACGGCAGCGATGCTACGCGTTCGGTGAGCTGTTGATCATTGAACTCTTTCAGGACCGCTGCGCCGTAGTCCATCGAGGTATTCAACGCGGCGATGATCTCGGCCTTCGATGCCGCTTTCGCGTTGACGGTCGGGGCGGGCGTCTTGCCGCCGAGCGTGCTGATCAACTTGATGTCGATGTTGACGACGTGCATGACGCGTTCGGCAAAGCTTTCCTGCGCGGGCGTCGGCTTGAACGAGAACTTGTCGTCGGGCATCGCGCTCGCGATCCCGACCATCGCGCCCTTGTTGCTCTCCCAGTCGGTCTGAATGTCGCAGGCCAGCGTCGTGCACGGCGCCGGTCCGCCGCGCCCGCGGCCTTGCGCCATCGCGCCGCTCGCGCTCAGCATGACGACGACCACTCCCACACACACGGTGACTCCCCGTCTCATGAATGCCTCCTTCGCGGCATTGTAGACGAATTGCGACGGCCTGCCGCCTGGGTTAACGTTTGTCGGTGCCCCCGGGCTCGTCTCTCCTCGACATCCTCCGTGCGCGCGCCGCCGACAGTCCGCTCAACATCACAGCGACGGTCATCTTCTTCCTCGCGATCGTGCATACGTTTCTCACCGCACGATTCACCGACGCCGCGCACGCGGTACAACGCCGGCGAGCCGCGCGTGGTGCAGCACCGGCATCGCCAAGTCTGCTGGCTGAAGCGCTGCTGCTGCTCGGCGAGGTCGAGGTGGTGTTCGGCTTGTGGGTCGTGCCGCTGATCGTCGCGATGACGGCGGAGTCGGGTTGGGATGCGACGACCCGCTATCTGAACGACACCGTGAACTACACCGAGGCACTGTTCGTGGTCGTGATCATGGCGCTCGCCTCGACGCGGCCCATCATCACGCTCGCCGAAGGTGTGCTTCGACGGCTCGCCGCCGTCGGGCGCGCAACACCCGCGGCGTGGTGGCTCACGATCTTGATCGTCGGGCCGCTCCTCGGATCGTTCATGACCGAGCCGGCCGCGATGGCGATCTGCGCGCTCCTGCTCTCGCGGCAGTTCTTCGATCTCGACCCGAGCGATCGGCTGAAGTACGCCACTCTCGGTCTGCTGTTCGTGAACGTGTCGGTCGGCGGCACCTTGACGCACTTCGCGGCCCCGCCCGTGCTCATGGTGGCAAGGCAGTGGGGCTGGGACACCGCGTTCATGTTCATGCACGTCGGTTGGCGGGCCATGCTCGCCGTCATTCTGTCGACCGTCGTCCTGTGGCTGCTCTTCCGTCGTGAGTTCCGTGACCTCGCACGTCGAGGCGAGGTGCGGGATGTCGAGATCCCCGATGAAGATGCCGTTGGCAGCGGTGCCGAACTGCTGCCCGTGCCGGCGTGGATCATCCTCGTCCATGTCGCCTTCATGACCTGGACCGTCGTGAACGCGCACTACCCTGCGCTCTTCATCGGCGGGTTTCTCTTCTTCCTCGGCTTCACGCGGGCGACCGCCTCCTATCAAAGCCGCGTCGCGCTGAAAGCGCCCCTCCTGGTCGGCTTCTTTCTCGGGGGTCTCGTCATCCATGGCGGTCTGCAGGCGTGGTGGATCGGTCCGACGCTTCGTTACCTCTCCGAGGCGCCACTCTTTGCCGCCGCGACGGTGCTGACGGCATTCAACGACAACGCGTTGATCACCTACCTCGGGACCCTCGTGCCCGATCTGGAGCCGCAGCTGAAGATGGCACTCGTGCAGGGCGCCGTAACGGGGGGAGGATTGACGGTGATCGCCAACGCCCCCAACCCCGTCGGGCAGGCGCTTCTCGGACGCTTCTTCGATCACGCCGTGCACCCGTGGCGACTCTTCATCGGTGCCGTGTTGCCGACGCTCGTTGCTGTGGCTGCGTTTCGATTGCTGTGAAGGGCCGATTTTGTCGCCTCCTTCCCGTTGGCCGTGCGCTCGTGATATGACTCTCTCCTCAGAAGGGGTGGCCCCATGAACAGAGCGCACACACGTCGCGAGGTTCTACGCACCAGCCTGGCCGTCGCGGGTCTCAGCACCTTGGGGCTGCCGGAATGGATTCTTCCCGCGCTCGCCGAGGGCGAGACGCTCGTCCCCTTCACCGATCTTCCCGACGCGTTCCCGGCCTCGACGGCCGATCGGCGCCAGTTCGATGTGCGCAAGATCGACGGGCCGTTTACTCCAAAGGATCAGTTCTTCACGACACAGCACTACGGCCACCCCGAGGTCGACCCGGCAATGTTCCGGCTGAAGGTGACCGGGCTCGTGGACAAGCCGCAGACGCTGACGCTCGATGCGCTCAAGAAGATGAAGAGCACCGAGCTCGTCGCGGGGTTCGAGTGTTCCGGCAATCGCAGACCCTTCCAGGGTCTGTCGAGCAACGCGAAGTGGACCGGCGTCCCGCTCAAGGCCATCCTCGATCAGGCTGGCGTGAAGCCGGCGGCGCGCGAGTTCGTCTTCTTTGGTGCCGATCACGGACCCGAGGAAGTGGAGTTCCGCACGCAGAAATACAACGTCGAGCAGCAGTTCGGGCGCAGCCTCACACGTGAGAAGGCGCTGTCGGGCGAACCGATTCTGGCGTACGCGCTCGGCGGCGAGCCGTTGACGAAGCATCAAGGTGCACCGCTCCGTTTGCTCGTGCCCGGATGGTACGGCGTGGCGAACGTCAAGTGGCTCTCACAGATTCACGTGCAGGAGGAGCAGTATCTCGGGAAGTTCCAGGCCCGTTGGTACCGAACGCTTCGTGGAGAAACCATCGACGGCGAGGTGAAGTGGAAGGAAGCCGCCATCACCCACATGCAGCTCAAGTCGTTCGTCGCGCGCGTCACCCGCAGCGGCAACCGCTGCACACTCCTCGGCGTCGTGCTCAACGACGGCACGCCGCTGCGATCGGTCGAAGTCAGAATCGACCAGGGCCCATGGCAGCCCGCAACGATGGATCCCGCCACCAAGGAGAAGTACTCCTGGAAGCTGTTCACCTATAGCTGGGACAACCCGACGCCGGGTGAGCACACGCTGGTCTCTCGCGTGACCGACATCAAGGGTGCGGTGCAGCCGACGGCAGAGGATCTCGACAGCAAGAAGACCTTCCTCGAGGACAACTCGCAGCATCCACGCAAAGTCATGATCGCGTGACAGGCGGGGTCGGATCCGACCCCGCTGCTAACGTCCCCGCCCTGAGCGGCCGAGACTATCAGGCAGCTCTCCACTGGAGGCGCGGCCGGCTTTGTTGACGTGTTTCGTGCATCGGCGGGCATCGCCGTTGTACGGTGCGCGGGGCCGTGCACGCTGCAACGAAAGAGTGTCATGACTACTCGTAGCCGGATCGCTGCGATCGTCGCCGCTCTGATCACCGTGCCGACCGCGGCTCCGGCACTTGCGCAGACGCAAGCCGCGGCTGCCGGTCGGATCAAGATCGCGGCGGGCGAAGTCTTCGTCGTTCGCGGCGGCGCCATGCTGCCCGCGAAGGCCGGCGAAGAGGTACTCGAATCGGATACGCTCCAGACCGGAGCCGACGGACGACTCGGGATCACCTTGCGCGACGACACGCGGATCTCGCTCGGGCCCGACAGCGAGGTGCGTCTGGACACCTTCCTGTATACGCCGTCCGAGGAACGACTCGGGCTCGTGCTCAACTTCGTGCGCGGCAGCGCGGTGTATGTCTCCGGGAAGATCGCGCAGCTCGCGCCCGACTCGATTCGACTCGAAACTCCTGCTGCCGTTGTTGACGCGCGCGGCTCGATGGTCGCTATTCAGGTGGTTCCATGATGACCGCTCCGCGACCGCCCGCGCTGCTCGTGACGCTTGTCGTCGCGGCATTCTTGTCTGCGTGCGCACCGAAGACGGTTCGCACCGACCCCGACCCCCAGGTGCAGGTCGTGCTCCTGCCCGATACCGACACCGGCGAGGTCGGCAAAGCCGTGGTCTCCAATCAGGCTGGGCGGACCGAGCTCTCCAACGCGTATTCGTCGACGCGTGTGTCGATGGGTGCGAAGCCTCGGGCGCGCAAGATGAAGACCACCGACGTCGAGGAGCTGTTTGGCGAGGCGATCGCCACTCTCCCTCCCCCGCCACTGCACTTCACCCTGTTCTTCCGGTTCGATTCAGAGGAACTGACCGAGGAAAGCCGCAAGAACGTTCAAGATGTCCTGCGAAGCGTGAAAGCGCAGCCGGTGCCCGATGTCATCGTCATCGGACACACCGACACGACGGGAGCCACCGCCTCCAACTTCGAGCTCGGCATGCGCCGCGCCACTGCCGTGCGCGCGCTTCTGATCAAGGCCGGACTGAGCGCTGCGGCGATCGATGCCCGGTCTCACGGGGAGATGGAGCTCCTCGTTCAGACCGCGAACGGCGTCTTCGAGCCTAAGAACCGACGGGTCGAAATCACGGTTCGGTGACGAGACCCGGGATCAGTGACCCAGGACGGACCAAGAACCAAGTCCCAAGCGCCAATCAAGCGCCGGCCGCGGCCTGCAGATCCGGCGCCGGCGTCGGACGACGACGCGCGAGCCTGAGGCGCAGGCCTTCGATGACCACGTAGTAGACCGGCGTGATGTAGAGCGTGAGGAGCTGCGACACGAGCAGTCCGCCGACGACCGCGAGACCGAGCGGCCGCCGCGATTCAGCACCAGCTCCCAGCCCGAGGGCGATCGGCAGCGTTCCGACCAGCGCTGCCATCGTCGTCATCATGATCGGGCGGAAGCGCACGAGGCACGCTTCGTGAATCGCTTCAGCAGGCGTCTTCCCCTGACGCTGCGCCTCGACGGCGAAGTCCACCATCATGATGCCGTTCTTCTTCACCAGGCCGACGAGCATGATCACGCCGACGAAGGCGTAGAGATTGAGCTCGGTCCTGAAGATCATGAGCGTCAGCAGCGCGCCGAGACCCGCCGACGGCAATCCCGAGAGAATCGTGATCGGATGCGTGAAGCTCTCATAGAGGACGCCCAGCACGATGTAGATCACGACGATCGCCATCAGCAGCACGAGGCCCAACCCGCGCAGTGAGTCTTGAAACGCCTGCGCGGTCCCCTGGAACGCGAGGATCATCGCCGCCGGCAGCGTCTGCGCCGCAGTTGTCTGAATGTGCTGCACGGCGTCGCCGAGGGCATATCCCGGGCGGAGGTTGAACGAAACCGTCACTGAGGGAAGCTGACCGAAGTGGTTCACCTGGAACGGGCCCACGGCGGTGCTCAGCTTCGCGACCGATTCGAGCGGTATCAGACGACCGTTCGTCGAACGCACGTAGAGCAGAGACATCGCCGCCGGATCGTTTTGAAACTGCGGGGCGACGCGCAGGATCACCTGATACTGGTTGTTGGGCGCGTAGATCTGTGAGACCTGCCTGGTGCCGTATGCGTTGTAGAGCGCCGTTTCGACTTGCGTCGCGTTGAGACCCAGCATCGACAGCTTGTCGCGATCCATGTCGACCGTGACGAGCGGATTGTTGAGCTGCAGATCGCTGCTGACGTCCTCAAAGCCGGGACTTTGCCGGATCTTCTGCTCCATCACCGGCGCCCACTTGTACAGTTCGTCGGTGTCGGTGTCCTGCATGGTGAACTGGTAGAGCGCCCGGTTCTGACCGCCGCCACCCAGGTTGATCGGCGGCTGGTTGATCATGAACACGCGAATGCCCGGAATCTGCCCGAACTTCGGCCGCAGTGACGCGATCACTTCGTCCACGGTCATCGTCCGCTCGGCGCGCGGCTTCAGCTCCACGAACACGCGACCGGTATTGCCGCCACCGGATCCGTTGTTCCCGATCAAGCCGACGTTGCTGCTGGCGCTCACGATGTTCCGGTCTTTGGCCAGGACGTCGGCCACTTGCAGCTGGTGCCGGACCATCTCGTCGAAGCTGATTCCCTGCGCCCCTTCGGTGTTGACGTTGAAGCGTCCCTGATCCTCGCTCGGCAGGAACCCTTTCGGCGTTACGACGAAGAGATAGCCTGTCGCCACGAGCAAGACGAGCGACACCGCCATCGTCGCCACGCGGTGCCGGAGCGTGAGGCTCAGGGTCCAGCCGTACAGGTTGCGCCACCTATCGAACATCCACTCGAATGCGTTGTACAGCCGGCTGTGTCCCTCGACGTGCGGCGGACGCAGGAAGCGACTGCACAGCATCGGCGTCAGGCTGATCGACACGAAGCCGGAGACCAGGATCGCCGCGCTGATCGTCACGGCGAATTCGTGCAGGAGCCGGCCGACGATCCCGCCCATGAAGAGCACGGGAATGAACACCGCGACCAGCGAGATCGTCATCGACAAAATCGTGAAGCCGATCTCCTGCGACGCATCGTAGGCTGCACGCAGCGACGACTTCCCCATCTCCATGTGACGCACGATGTTCTCGAGCATCACGATCGCATCGTCGACGACGAAGCCGACCGAGAGGGTGAGCGCCATGAGCGACAGGTTGTCGAGACTGTAGCCGAGGAGGAACATCACCGCGAACGTCCCGACCACGGCACCGGGCAGCGCGAGGCTGGGGATCACCGTGGCCGAGATGTTGCGGAGGAAGATGAAGATCACCAGCACCACCAGGGCCATGGTGATGAGCAGCGTGACTTTGACGTCGTGCACCGACTCTTTGATGGTGATGGAGCGATCGCTCCGCACGTCGAGTGATACCGAAGCCGGCAGCTGGGCGCGAATGGCCGGCAGCAGCTCCTTGATCGCTTCGACCGTCTGGACGACGTTGACACCGGGCTGCTTCTGAACCGACAGATAGATGCACCGTTCGCCGTTCTGCCAGCTCGCTGTCCTGTCGTTCTCCACGCCATCGTAGACGTGCGCGACCTCGTCGAGCCGCACGGGGTTGCCGTTGCGATACGCGATGATAGTCGGGCCGTACGCCGCACCTCGCAACAGTTGTCCGTTGGTTTCGACGGTGAACGTCTTCTCGCCGTAGATGGTGCCGACCGGCAGATTGGCGTTGGCGTTCTGAATCGCGTTCGCCACTTCGTCGATGCCGATGGTGCGGGCGGCCAGCTCACGAGGGTCGACGTCGATGCGAACCGCGTATTTCTGCGAGCCGAAGACATTGACCTGTGCGACGCCGCTGACCGTCGAGATGCGCTGAGCCAGGTTCGACTGCGCATACTCGTCCAGCGTCGACAGCGGCAGCGTCTTCGAGCGAAGGATGATGAAGAAGATCGACTGATCCGAGGGGTTGACCTTCTGATACGACGGCGGCGCGGGCATCTGCGGCGGCAGCTGTCGCGACGCGCGGCCGATCATCGCCTGGACGTCCTGCGCCGCGGCATCGATGTCGCGACTCAGATCGAACTGCAGCTGGATGTCGGTGCCGCCCTGTGTACTGGTGGAATTGATGCTGGTGAGCCCCGAGATCGCGGTGAACTGCTTCTCGAGCGGCAACGCCACCGATGACGCCACGGTTTCGGCGCTGGCGCCCGGCAGCGAGGCGCTGACACGAATCGATGGAAAATCGACGCTCGGAAGATCGGCGACGGGGAGATCGTGATATGCCAGCCCGCCGAACACGAGGATGCCCAGCATCAGGAGCGTCGTCGTGACCGGGCGCTTGATGAAAACGGCTGAGAGGTTCATGACGACGTGCCCTTCGGCGCGGCCGGGTCTTCGCCCCGTCCCTGTGCTTTCACGCTGATGTGACTGCCGGGAACGAGACGCAGATGACCGTCGGTCACCACCGTCTCGCCGGGCTGCACACCGCTCGCGATCACGGTTTCAGTCGCGCTCGTACGGCTCACGACCACCGAGCGCATGTCGACCGTGTGATCGTCCTTCACCACGAAGACGTAAGGGCCCTGCTGCCCCGCCTGTACAGCCGCGGTCGGTACAACGATCGCCATCGGGTCGCTCGTCAGCGTCACCACCACGTTGACGAACTGGCCCGGCCAGAGACGACGGTCTTCGTTCGGGAAGGTCCCCTTGAGCTTGATCGTGCCGGTCGTCTGATCGACCTGGTTGTCGACGAAGGAGATCTTCCCGACCGCCGGCGGTGCCTCGTCTTTCGGCGGTGTCGCGGTGACGCGAAGCGTCCCCTGCGACATGTAGCGTTTCAACTCCGGCAGGCGCGCTTCTGGAATCGCGAACGAGACCGACATCGGCACGATCTGATTGATGACCACGAGGGGCGTCGTGTCGTTGGCTCGAACGAGATTGCCTTCATGCACTTGCAGGGCGCCGGTTCGACCGGAGATGGTCGCCGTGATCGTGGCGTATTGCAGCTGCACCTGCGCGTTTTCGAGCGCGGCGCGATCGGCGTTGACCGTCGCGTTCAGCGCCGTCATCGACGTCTTGGCGGTATCGACCTGCTCCTTGGTCGCGATGCCGCGATCCGCCAGATCCTGATAGCGCTTGAACTGTGCCGCCGCATTGGCAGCCTGCGCCACGTCGCGTTCGAGGTTCGCCTGGGCCTGCTCCAACGCCGCCTCGAGCGGACGTCGGTCGAGGGTGAAGAGCACCTGTCCGGCCTTCACATCATCGCCCTCGGTGAAATTGACCCTGTTCAACTGGCCCGTGATCTGCGAACGGATGGCGACCGTGGAGAACGGCTCGGCGGCCCCGATGACGGCGACCTCGATCGGCACCGATTTCTGGACGACAGCTGCCACCGTGACCGGAACGGCTGCGGCACCCCCGCCGCCAGCGCGGCCGGCGGAGCGCGCGTTCGAGGTGGCCGCTGCGTCTTCGCTGGCACAGCCTGCCGTCAGTAGAAGGATCGACGCAATGACGAGAGTCGGTATAAGGACTTGGATACGGCGCATGAGTTCCCAGCAGCCACACTACTGGCCAGCCTTGATCATATATGCGTACGAGCGGCCACCAGCCTACAGGGATGCTCGCACTGCCGAATATCTACTGCAGCAACAGCTCGGGTCTTTACGTCCGTGCAGTCTCAAATGGAACAGCCTCATGACAAAATGATGGCCGCATGAGCACACTCAAAATCAAAGTCATCGTCTCCAGCACGCGCGCGAACCGGTTCAGTGAGAAGCCAGCACAATGGATCTACGCCGAGGCCCGGAAACGAACCGACCTCGACGTCGAGCTCCTGGACCTGCGCGACTACCCGCTGCCCTTCTTCGAGGAGGCCATGCCGCCTGGCATGGCCAGGGATGGGTATACGAACCCCGCCGTCGTGCGGTGGCGCGACAAGATTCGGGAGTCCGACGGCTTCATCATCTGTACGCCCGAATACAACCACGGCTATCCAGCAGTGTTGAAGAACGCCCTCGACTACGTCTACTTCGCGTGGGCCCGGAAGGCGGTCTCGTTCGTGAGCTGGGGTGGAGCAGGTGGCACCCGCGGCGTCGAACAGCTTCGGCTGGTAGCAGTCGAACTGGATATGGTCCCGACGCGGTGGGCGGTGCACATCCCGAACCCGTGGTTCATCAAGGATGTCAGCGAGATTGCAACCGAGGCCAACCAGAACAGCGCCACAGCACTGCTCGACCACCTCACGTGGTGGGCAGGCGCCCTCAAAGTCGCTCGCGAGGTGGTTCAGGTGTAGCGTCCGGCCCGCCTGGCCACCGTAGCGCGTAGCGCGAAGGTGGCAGCCGGACCTTCGTTCCTCCATGCCCTCGCCCACCGAAAAACTTCGCGAGCTCGGTCTGACGCTGCCGCCTCTCCCGTCGCCGGCAGGCACGTACGTGCACGCCGTGCGCACCGGGCGCCTCATGTTCCTCGCCGGCAAAGGCGGCACGTCGCCCCTCTCCGGAAAAGTCGGTCGCGAGGTGTCGCTGGATCAGGCGTACGACTACGCGCGTCAGACCGGACTCGTGCTGCTCGCCGTGATGGCTCGAGAGTTGGGCACGCTCGATCGCGTTTCGCGGGTCGTGAAGGTCTTTGGTGCGGTCAACGCGGTGCCGGAGTTCACCGATCACCCGCAGGTCGTCAACGGCTGTTCCGATCTTTTCGTCGAGGTCTTTGGCGAACGAGGCCGGCACACCCGCACGTCAGTCGGCATGTCGTCGACGCCGAATCAGATCCCGGTGGAAATCGACGTCGTGATCGAGTGCGTCGATGAAGTCTGAATTGTTACCGCCTCAACCCGCATATCAAGGCACACCTTAGCGCGCTTTCCACATCTCCGTAGCGTCGACTCACCGGGCGGGCCTGGCGTCGGCTCCCGATTCCCACCCCAACGCGCAAGCGTGCGCGTTGGGGGCCCCGGGTTCGACGGCGTGGAAAATCGGGCCCTCCGGCGGTGGGCTGCCGATGACGCCGTCGCCTTGGACAATTCGTACGACAGCCAAGAATCGTTTCGATAACCAGCTCGCCCGTACGCCAGTGGCGAATCACCGGCGCCGGCGCTCGCTGCGCCTCCAGACCCGATTTAGTTACTTCGCTCCTCACGCCGCGAACAGGTCGCCGACCCCAGGCAACCCCAGGCCCGCCCGGTGAGTCGCCGCACACCCCGCCAAGCGACGGCGGTGTGGCTGCGGCGGAGCGACTGTTCGCGCCGCGACACCCGATCAGAAGTAAAACGGCTTGGGAGCGGCCCCATCGGCGACGGCAGTGATTCGCCACTGACGCACCAGGCAGCTCGTTATCGACACGATTGTTCACAGTCGCGCGGATCAAGATCAGCCGTCGCCGCCAGCGTCAGCACCAGCGCGGACGAGCCGTTTTTCCGCGGCGGCGAACCGGAGCGAGGCCGTAGCCACACCGTCGTCGCTTGGCCACGTGCGGTTCGCCGGTGAGCGACGCTACGGACAATGGAAGAGACTAGAGAGCTTTTTCGTAACGACGTAGCGACGCGATAGCCACCGTGCTGACGAAGTTCGCGCATGCCTGCGGCGTGATCGGCTCGAGTGCGATGGCGACGAGATCGACGACCTGGCATCCAGTCCTTCCAGCGGCAGCGCGGCGCCGCGACATCAGGCCAGCGTTGTTCGTCGGCGTGTACCGTTTTTTGACCGTGTACCCAAGCGATCGATGGCGCGCCAGGGCGTGCTCACCGCCGCCGTCGTTGCAGCGTTTCGCGTAATTCGACCAGGATCGTATCCGGCCGCGCGGTGATCAGCGACCAATCGGGTTTCCTGCGCATCCGTTAGCGACCGGCGAAAGAAAGATCGTCTGCTTGGGTGGCGCCACCTCGCCGTGTTCTCGGCGGCGCTGCTTGACGCGATCCACCCACGCGCGACTGATGGGGCGAGTAGGGGTCCCTTCGGGATGACCCTACTTACCCTTCTCTTCTGCTCGCGCCGCGCTCAGCATGTTGCGCATGCCGTAGTTGCCTTCGTGACAGGCGTATTCGAACGGCTGCTGGCTTTCGTCGGCCTTGGTGAGATTCATCGCGAACGTCCACGGCCGCGCCCAGGTGTGCGGGTCGTCGAAGGTCACGGCCCATTCGACGGTTTCGGGACCGAGCCGCGTGAAGCGCTCGATCATCTTGAGCTGGTCGCTCGAGCCGCGATACGACGTCTTGTCGGTGAAGTTGGTCGTCTCGACCACGAGCGTGTTGCCCTCCCAGTGCCCGCGCGCATCGCCAAGGTACTGCCGGATGCCCTGCGCGACGTGCGTGCGACCGTCGAGCGGAATCACACGGGTGTCGTGCACCATCTCGTAGGTGATCGTCACGAATCCTGGGCCCTGATGAATACGGTAGGAATTGCCGTAGATCGCTGGCATCATCGACCCTGGGATCCCGCGTGTGATACAGCGATCGTAGAGGCTTCGGTCTTCCCACGAATCTGCGGGCCCGCGCCCTTTCCGCTCCGCCTGTCGATCGGCGGCGCGCTTCTGCGCCTCCGCGGTGTTCGGCGGCACTTTGCCATCCGGCGGATCGATCACCAGCCAGGGACGGCTGTTCACCGCGTAGTAGTTCTCGAACCAGTGCATCGGGCTGGTCGCACCCGGGAATTCACTCAGCCCCGGTGTGCGTTCGATCGTCTGCTCCTGCCGCTGCTCGACCAGCTTGGCGAGCTCCGCTGGCGTGATGTCTTCCATCCGTCGACCCTCGAATTCCTTGGGACGCTCGAATGGAATCCCGCTCTCGTCGCTGTTGGTGAAGACACCGGCGATGTCGGGATCGCCCCACGGTGTCCGAGGCGCGACGTAAGTACCGCGCGGCGGAATCGTCGCCGCCTTCTTGCGGTGCGGTACTTCACCGGGTTTGATCGGCTGCGCCCGCTGTGGCGCCGGCGCTGCCTGCGCGCCGAGCGTGAGCGATAACGTCAACGCCACTGCGATGGTTCCGAGGACCCGTCTCACGATGCGCCTCCTACTTCACGACCGGGAAGATGGCGATCCGATCGCCGCGAAATGAACCGACCCACAGATCTTTATCGATTTCGACCGCCACGGTGCCCGCGCCGTAGCCGTTCACATCAGGCCGACGCAGGACCTCCGTGATCGCCAGTGTCTTCGGATCGATCTTCACGACGTTGGTCGTCTGGGATCCTGGTGCCGTGCCTCCCTGCCCGGTTGCCAGCAGCGACCCGTCCTTGGCCCAGCGGATGTTGTCGACGCGAAATCCCAGCGGGATCTCGTCACGTTTGGGCGAACCCGCACCGCGCGAGAGACGGAAGAACGACTGGCTCCCCCACGCCGCGACGTAGAGCGTCTTGCCATCTTCGGAGATCTCGATCCCGTTGGCACCGGCCGCCTCGCTTCCAGGGACCTTTGCCCATCCCGTGTTGACGTGCCACTCCCACAGCTCACCGTTCTTCTCACCAGCGAGCATCTTCGTACGCGATTCCGCGTCAACGTTGCGAGCGAGGAAATTCGTGGCGATGAAACCGCCGTCGGGCAGCCACCTCACCGAATTCAAACCCACCGGGTCGGGCGCGACGACGCAGCCAATCCAGGTCAGCACCGGCACGGCCGGCTTCGCGTCGAGCTCGAAGACCTCGATCGACTCGCGGCTGCCATGCGTCACTGCAAGAAGCCGATGCACCGACCTCTTCCCGGGCTCCAACGAGAGCCCATGCGTGATGAACTTGGCTCGAGCCGCGGCGTCGGGCGGGCCGGCACATCCGACGTAGCCTTTCGTATCGAAGCGCGCCTTCGCGGAGTCTGAGGGAAACGCCCGCACGCTGCTGCGGTCGCTGATGCGAATCAGATTGAGTCCGCCGCTTCCGCCCATCGCCGACGCGACGACCCACTGCGAGCCAGGAATGACTACCAGGTCTTCAGGTCCCTGCTGCCCGCAGACGAACCGCACATCTCCAGCGGCTGTGCACGAGGGAGGGGCCTGAGCCCCCGGAACGATCGGCGCCGTCAGCGCCAGCGCGAGACCCGTCAGGATGAGCGATCTCATGGTCGTCTCCTTACGATGTCGCGGGAACCGAACATCTGAATCCCGTGGATTGTAGCGGATTGGCGCGGCGGCGATGAGAGAGACGTAGGTCGAAGGTCAAAGGTCAAAGGTCAAAGGTGAAGTCAAACGTGTAGGTGTTAGGTGTGGGTGTAGGTGCAGGTCCGAGTGTCAGGTGGGAGGTCACCCCGCGCGCCCGGCGGCGACTCGGACCTCATACCGGTACCTGGCACTCGACACTTGGCACCTGGACCTACTTCTGCACCTAGACCTTTGACCTGACTTTTGACCTTTGACTTTTGACCTTTGACCTACGCGAGTGGTGTGATCGGTAGCAGTGTTACCTACCGATGCCCACGCCGCCATCGACGCCGTCTGGCGAATCGAAGCTCCCAAGGTCATCGCCGGCCTGGCGCGCATCGTCCGCGACGTCGGCGTGGCCGAGGATCTTGCGCAGGACGCGCTCGTGGCGGCGCTCGAGCAGTGGCCTGCGGCCGGCATCCCCAACAACCCCGGGGCCTGGCTCATGGCGACCGCGAAGCATCGCGCCATCGACCTGCTGCGCCGGAAGACGCTCGTCGAACGCAAGCATCAGGAGCTCGGCTACGAGATCGAGATCGAGCAGGCGCTCACCGCGCCCGATCTCGACGCGGCGCTCGATGATGACGTTGGTGACGACATGCTCCGGTTGATCTTCACGGCGTGTCACCCCGTGCTTTCAACCGAAGCGCGAGTGGCGCTGACACTGCGGATGCTCGGCGGCTTGACCACCGAGGAGATTGCGCGGGCATTCCTCGTCGCCGAGCCGACGATCGCTCAACGGATCGTCCGGGCGAAGAAGACGCTCGCCAAGGCAGACGTTCCCTTCGAGGTGCCGCGCGGGGCCGAGCGCGCCGCGCGCCTCTCGTCGGTGCTCGAAGTCATCTACCTGATCTTCAACGAAGGCTATGCCGCCACCGCCGGCGACGACTGGATGCGGCCGGCTCTCTGCGAAGACGCACTGCGGCTCGGACGAATCCTCGCCGGGCTCACGCCGAACGAGGCGGAGGCCCATGGTCTCGTTTCGTTGATGGAGATTCAGTCGTCACGGGCCCGTGCTCGTGTCGGCCCCACTGGTGAGCCGATCCTGCTCTTCGACCAGAATCGCCTGCGCTGGGATCGTCTGCTGATCCGTCGCGGTCTCGCGGCGCTCGACCGTGCGGAGAAATGCGACGGCCCTGTGGGGCCGTACATCCTGCAGGCCTCGATTGCCGCGTGTCATGCACGGGCGCGGACGCCCGAGGAGACCGACTGGGAACGCATCGCCGGGTTGTATCAGGCGCTCGCCACCGTCATGCCCTCGCCGGTCGTCGATTTGAATCGAGCGGTCGCGCTGGGCATGGCCTACGGACCACAGGCCGGTCTCGATCTCGTCGATCGACTCGTCGGCGATCCGGCGCTCAAGGACTATCACCTGCTGCCCAGCGTTCGCGGCGATCTGCTGAAGAAGCTCGGTCGCGTGGACGAGGCGCGCGCGGAGTTCGAACGAGCCGCCGCGCTCACACGCAACGCGCGCGAACGCGAGCTGCTGCTCAAGCGCGCGGCGGTGACATCGTGAGCGACACGTCCGCGCTCGTGCGCGGCCGCCAGGCCTTCGAACACCAGCGCTGGGGCGAAGCGTATAGGCAGCTTGTCGCGGCTGACGAACGCGGTCCATTGGCTCCGGACGATCTCGAGTACCTCGCCCTGGCGTCCTACCTCTCCGGCAAAGATCCCGAGCGGACCAACGCGGTCCTCTCGCGCGCGCATCAAGCCTTTCTCGAGCGGGGCGAGACGACGAGGGCCGTGCGAGCGGCGTTCTATCTCGCCTTCTCACTGATTCAGCAAGGCGAGATCGCACAGGCCACCGGGTGGACCGCGCGGGCGCAGCGCCTGTTGGACGAACATCAGATCGACTGCGTCGAGCGCGGATATCTGCTGGTGCCCCTTGCGGTGCAGGCGGCTGCGACCGATGCGGCGGCGTCGGCGGCCCTCTTCGCGGACGCGGCGGCCATCGGCGATCGTTTCGGTGATCCGAATCTCGCGAGTCTCGCGCGGCAGGGACACGGCCGGGCGCTCGTGCGTCAGGGCCAGATCGCAACCGGCACCGCACTCCTCGATGAAGCGATGGTCGCTGTCACCGCCGGTGAGGTCCAACCAGGATTCGCGGGTACCATCTACTGCAGCGTCATCGCCACCTGCGTCGAGATGCTCGACATCCGTCGCGCGCAGGAATGGACCGACGCGTTGCACCGGTGGTGCGAATCGCAGCCGGAGCTGGTGCCGTATCGAGGCGACTGTCTGATTCATCGCGCGGAGATCATGCTCGCCCACGGCGACTGGTCGCTTGCCACCGGACAGGCGCAGCTGGCGTGCGAGTACTTCTCTCACACTGCGCGACGACTGGCTCTGGGGGCCGCGTGGTATCTGATCGCCGAAGTCTGTCGTCTTCAAGGCGACAGCACCGGCGCTGAAGCGGCGTATCGGCGGGCAAGCGAGACCGGCCGCACTCCGCAACCAGGACTTGCCCTGCTGTGGCTCGCGCAGGGCCGACGCGACGCGGCCAAGGCCGCGCTCGGGCATGCCCTCGACGCGCTCGACGATCGGCGGCTGCGATCGAGGACACTCGCCGCGTATGTGGAGATCCTGCTCGCGGCAGGCGATGTCGAGGCCGCCAGTCGTGCGGCGCAGGAACTGGAGGAGCTCACAGCCACATTTCAATCACCGCTGTTGAACGCCACCTCGGATCAGACGAACGGTGCCGTCCTGCTTGCACGCGGCGACCCACGACGCGCGCTCGTCTCGTTGCGGCGCGCCCGGACGATCTGGCGCGAGCTCGACGTGCCGTACGAAGTCGCGCGCGTCAACGTGCTCGTCGGTCTCGCCTGCCGTGCGCTTGGTGATTGCGACAGCGGCGATATGGAGATCGCGGCAGCGCGCCAGGGTTTCTCGACGTTGGGCGCGGCACCGGATCTCACACGGCTGGATGTGCTGCTCCAGGCACCTGGCCCCAAAGACGATGGCGGACTGACAACGCGCGAGATCGAGGTGCTCCGCCTGATCGCAAGCGGCAAGACGAATCGGACTATCGCGCAGGATCTGCGCATCAGCGAGAAGACGGTCGCACGTCACGTCAGCAACATTTTTACCAAGCTCGATGTCCCTAGCCGGGCGGCGGCGACGGCGTACGCCTTTCAGCATCGGATTGTCTAGGAGCCCGACGAAGTCAGGAGAAGCTGGTCAGGCTGATGCCTAGCCCAGGCCTGCATCCTGATTCCTGCTTCCTGATTCCTCTTGTACATAGAAATACCCATTCACCCGGCTGCTCATCTGCATACTTCAGCCGATGCGGAAGGCCGAACCAGCCCGCTACCATCGCACGTGCGACCTCACAGCGATCGCATCAGCGAGGTGACATATGGATCGGCCACTCACGTCTGAACGCATTCAAACCGTGGTGATCGGTGCAGGCCAGGCGGGTCTGTCGGCGGGGTATCACCTGTCTCGACTCGGCTTGCCCTTCGTGATCCTCGACGCCAATGCGCGCATCGGCGATCAGTGGCGACGTCGATGGGATTCGCTCCGGCTCTTCACGACCGCCCGCTTCGACGCCTTGCCCGGCATGCGGTTTCCGGCGCCGTCGCGCTCGTTCCCGACGAAGGACGACATGGCGGATTATCTCGAATCGTACGCGAGGCGATTTGCGCTTCCCGTCAGGTCCAATGTCAGAGTCGACCGCGTGTCACGCGAGGGCCGTCTCTATGTCGTCGAGGGCGGCGGTCGTCGATTCGAAGCCGACCACGTCATCGTGGCGATGGCGAACTATCAGGTGCCGCGCACGCCAGCGTTCAGTTCGGAGCTCGGCGCAGACGTCGTTCAATTGCATTCCTTCGACTATCGGAATCCCGCGCAGTTGCGCGACGGACCAGTACTGCTCGTCGGCGCCGGCAATTCCGGCTCCGAGATCGCGATGGAGCTCGCACGTGGTCACCAGGTGTTCATGTCGGGCCGAGACACTGGTCATATTCCGTTTCGCATCAACAACGTGTTTGCGCAAATCCTGCTTCTTCCGGTGCTGTTCCGCGTCGTGTTTCATCACGTGCTGACGGTGCGGACGCCCATCGGGCGCAAGGTGCGTGCGCGGGTCCTCGGCAAAGGTGGACCGTTGATTCGTGTCCTGCCGCAGGATCTCGCCGCCGCCGGCGTGGAGCGCGTCGCACGCGTGGCTGGTGTCACGAATGGTCGACCGCTCCTGGCAGACGGCCGCGTGCTCGACGTCGCCAACGTGGTGTGGTGCACCGGATTCCAACCGGGATTCTCATGGATCGATTTGCCCGTGTTCGACGAGAACGGCGCGCCGCGTCAGGAGCACGGCGTGGCGACCGGCGAGCCAGGGCTCTACTTCGCCGGGCTCCACTACCTCTACTCGATGTCCTCGGCGATGATCCACGGCGTCAGCCGCGATGCGGGCCGAGTTGCTCGAGTCATCCACAGGCGCGTTCGCGCGGAGGCGCGAACAGCGTTCCCAGTTGTGTCTACTTCAGCACGAACCTCTGCGCTCGGCGGTTCGTGACGATTTCGGCCGTATAGAGGTTGCCCTTCGAATCAGCCGCCATGTGATGGACGATGTCGAAGTCGCCTGGCTTCGGGCCTCGCATGCCGATGGTGCCGATCTGCGTCAGCGACTGGCGATCGAAGATCGCGACCTGCATCGGGCCTGAGTCGACGACATACAGGTACTGCTGCTTCTTGTCGGGCGAGAAGGCGAAGCCCGCCGGAACCGGCGTCACGGTTCCCTGCATCGCCAGGCGCACCTGCTTCAGGTACTTGCCTGCGGTCGTGAACGTCTGAACGCGGTTGTTCGTCCGATCGGCCACGTAGACGACGCCGTCGTTCGAGACTTTCACCGCGTGGACCAGGCCGAACTGCGGCGGGCCGTCGGGGCCGCCCTGGTTCGGCTGCGGCGTGGGTGGGTTCGGCGTCATTGCGGCGGGCGGCATGTTTCCGAACGCGCCCCACATCCGTTTGAACTTGCCGCTGCCCGCGTCGAACACGACCACGCGCTGATTGCCGTACCCGTCCGCGACGTAGAGCTCGTTGGCTGCCGTGTGCACGAAGACGTCGGCCGGCTGATGCACGTTCATCGTGTCCTTGTTGCCGGTGCTCTGCCCCCGGTGCCCGATCTGCATCACGAACTTCCCGGCCGTCGTGAACTTCAGGATCATGTCGTCGCCGCTGCCGGCGGCCGTCGGCTTGGGCCATCCACCGTTTCCGCTGATCCACACGAAGTCCTTCGAGTCGACCCAGATTCCGTGCTCGCGTTCGGGCCAATCGAAACCTGCACCATCCCCTCCCCAACTCGAGAGGAGCTTGCCCGCGGTGTCGAATTCGAGCACCGGCGGCGCAGCATTGGGACGCTTGTCAGCGGGTATCGACCGCGGCCGATGGAGAACCCAGATGTGATCGTGAGAGTCGACGGCGATTGAAGAGACCTCGCCAAGCACCCAGTTGTTCGGAATCGTCGGCCAAGCGGGATCGACTTGAAACGTCGGCGGACGTACAGCGCTGGACTGCTGCGCTGCGGTCGTCACGAAGAGAGCGCACACCAGGACCATGAATGCGCCGGACACTTCGAGCAATCGTCGAGTCATTCGCGGCATTGTAACGGGTAGATAGGGCTGGTGGGGCTGGTAGGGTGGATGGGGCTGGTTGGCGTCATCCATTGGACACTCACTGCTGGCAGAAAGCCGGAGGGAGGGTCGACAGTACTAATCGGGTGTTGGCGGCTCCACTCGATCAATCACGAGCACTTCCATTGGAACACGTCGGCGTTCGAGGCGAAGGCCGAG
>DATFRP010000085.1:0-2927 GCA_035263125.1 Vicinamibacterales bacterium | reverse complement strand
CTTCTCGACGCTCGGGTACCAACCCGGCATTGCGCTCCTGGCCGCCGGTGCGGTTGCGCCGATCGCGACGGTCATTCTCGTCCTGGTCACGCTGCTGGGCGCGTTGCCCGTCTACGCCCAGGTGGCCGGACGCAGCTTCGCCGGCCAGGGCTCGATCGCCCTGCTCGAAAACCTGCTGACCGGGTGGAAAAGCAAGGCGTTGGTCCTGATCCTGCTCGGCTTCGCCGCCACGGACTTCGTGATCACGATGACGCTGTCGGCTGCTGACGCCGCCAAGCACGCGATCGAAAACCCGTTCCTCGGCGGCGCGCTCGGCGACCACCAGATCCTCGTCACGCTCGCAATCCTGCTGCTGCTGGCGCTCGTCTTCCTACGGGGATTCTCGGAGGCGATCGGCCTGGCAGCCGCGGCCGCCGTCCCCTATCTGTTTCTGAACGTGATCGTGCTCGCGCGCGGTCTGTACGAAATCCTCACCCATCCGACGCTGCTGCCCAACTGGCGGGCGGCGCTGAACGCCCATGGTGACGTCACCATGCTCATCGCGGGCGCGGCTCTGGTCTTCCCGAAGCTCGCACTCGGATTGAGCGGCTTCGAGACCGGCGTGTCCGTCATGCCGCTCATCGACGGCGGCGCGCGGGACGATGGCCACAACCGCGGTACCGAAGGTGCCCCACGCCAGCGGATTGCCAATACCCGCAAGCTGCTGCTGACCTCGGCGGCGATCATGAGCGTCATGCTCCTGGCGTCGAGCCTGGTGACGACGCTGCTGATCCAGCCGGCGGACTACCAAGAAGGGGGCAAGGCGGCCGGACGCGCCCTCGCGTTCTTGGCGCACCGCTATCTCGGTCGCGGCTTCGGGACGATCTACGACCTGTCGACAATCTTCATCCTCGGCCTCGCCGGTGCGTCGGCAATGGCCGGTCTCCTGCATTTGATCCCACGCTACCTGCCTCGGTACGGGATGGCGCCGCGCTGGGCGACCCTGTCGCGGCCGCTGGTGCTCGTGCTGCTCTTCATCAACGTCGTGATCACGCTGGTCTTCGGCGCGAACGTCGAGGCGCAGAGTGGCGCCTACGCGACGGGCGTGCTCGTGCTGATCCTGTCCGCCGCCTTCGCGGCGATGCTGGCCCTCTGGCACGAGCGCCGGTACCCGATGGCACTCTACAGCGGGCTGCTGACGCTCGTGTTTGCCTACACCCTGATTGACAACTGCGTCGAACGGCCCGACGGCCTCATCATCGGCACGATCTTCACGATCATGCTGATGACCGCATGCGCCATCAGCCGATCGATGCGGTCGATGGAGTTTCGGATTCCCTACGGATTCTTCGTGGACCCCGAGAGCTGGGAACTCGGCCCGCAATTGCGCGGCAAGAAGGTCCACCTGGTTCCCATGAACAGCACGTCCCCGGCCGACCGACGGCGCAAGAAAGCCGAGATCGCGCAGTATTTCAAGATTAGCGGCCCGTTCCTCTTTCTCAACGTGCACCTCGTCGACAATCGCAGCGAGTTCACGGCTCCGCTCGACGTGAAGCTCTCGACGGAGGGCGACGACTACGTCGCGGAGGTGTACGGCGCCGTCGCCATCGCCAACACGATTGCCTTCGTTAGCGAAGCGATCGACCCGATCTCCATCTTCATCAACCTGACGCGCCGGGGTCTCATGGGACAGGCCATCCGCTATCTGCTCTTCGGCGAAGGTGAGACGGGGCTGATGGTGTACGCCATTCTGCTGCGCCACTGGGAGTGGACGCCTGAGGAGGATGTGCGGCCGCTGATCTTCCTGACATCGGACTGACGAGCTCACATGTCGCCGTGTTCGACGATGGGGTTCGAAGTCATGGTGGGTCGCCTGCCATGGATGTCAATCGTGGCGCTGATGATCGTCGCCAGCGCGCCGGCGGTCCGTGCCGCTGACAAGACCGATGTCGTGGTTCTGAAGGTCGGCGATCGGATTACCTGCGAAATCAAGGAACTCGAACGTGGGAGGCTGACCGTCAAGACCGATGCGAGCGACACGATCACGGTGCATTGGGGCCACGTGGTCTCGCTGACCAGCGGGCGATCCTTCGAGGTCGAGCTCGCCTCCGGCGTGAGCTACGTCGGATCGCTGAGCGCCGGTGCCGCTGGCATGCTGGTCGTCGGGACCGCTCACGGCGACGAGAGAGTGTCCCTCGCGGATGTCGTGCATCTCGCGCCGCTCGAGCAGGGATTCTGGAGACGCCTCGACGGTTCGATCGATCTCGGGTTCAGCTACACGCAGGCCAGCCAGCAGACGCAATGGACGCTCAACGCTGACGCACAGTATCGGCGCGAACGCTACTTGATGCAGGGCTCGCTGTCGTCGCAGTTCACGGCGATTGAGGGCGCCGATTCCACATCGAGGAACACGCTGACACTTTCGGCGCGCCGCTTCCTGGGAACGCATTGGTTCGACGCCGGCTTCGGGCAGCTGCAGCAGGACCAGTCGCTCGGATTGAACCTGCGAAGCGTGCTCGGCGCCGCTGCCGGACGGTACCTGCTCCAGCGATCGCAGACGAACCTAGCCATCCTTGGCGGCGCAGCGTACACGCGCGAACGCTATGTGGACGAACCGAGCGACAACTCCGCCGAAGCGCTACTGGGCGTGCAGGTGAACTGGTTCACGGTAAGCAGCAACGACACGGACCTCGCCAGCACGTTGATGACGTACTACAACATGTCCGGTCGATCGCGCGTCCGCCTCGATTTCACTACATCGTACCAACAGAAGATCGTCAAGGATCTCCACTGGAGTCTTAACGCCTTCGACAGTTATGACGGCGCGCCGCCGGATGGACAGAAGTCGAACAACTCCGGCGTCACCATTTCGCTCGGTTGGAGCTTCTGAGCGAACGCACAGAGGAGGGAGCGGTGAGTACTTTGAAGAAGGTCGAAAGAACCGGGCT
>DATFRP010000084.1:0-8846 GCA_035263125.1 Vicinamibacterales bacterium | reverse complement strand
GACGCGCACGGAAGCTCGTTGCGTCTGCGAACGGGTGGCGCCGGGAGGGGCATCCCCGCTCGCCGCGCAGGCGCCTGCTCCGTGATCCGTCTTTTCATACCCGTGACAGATCTTTTGGCGCCGAGGACGAGCGGGGAGGCCCGGCGACAGGACCCGTGAGCCCCAGTCCTTCGGAGACCGCGTCGTCCAGAGGTCGCCAACTACTCTGACCACAAGTGCGTTCCAACACTACGCGGCTCGAGCGATCGTCTGGCGCAACCCCTCGCGATACGTCGGATACATCGGCGCCCATCCGAGCTCCTGCCGTGCCTTCGCGTTCGACAACGGCACTCGCATCGAGAGCACCTTCGCCATGTAAGGAGCCGCGAGCCGGACGAGCCATGGCGGCACCGTCAACGGCGCGCGCGCACCGGCAGCGTCGGCCAGGCCCGTCACCATCTCGCTGAAACTCGACGGGTGATCGTCGACGATCTCGTACGAGCCGCCGGATACGCCGTGGTCCAGCGCCAACACCGTCGCAGCGACCGCGTCGTCGATGTGAATATAGGGGAGCTCGCCGTGATCGTCGCGGATGCGCGGAAGCCATCGCTTGCGAACGAGCGCGATCATCTCTTCGGTCGCCGGATTGCCGGGTCCGTAGAACAATCCATACCGCAGGACGATGCCTTCGATCGCCCCGCTGCGCGCGGCCTCGATGACCTGCGACTCCATCGATCGCACGGCAGCGACCGCTCGATCGAGGCTCGGGTCGGCGCCTTCCATCGACGAGGACGCGCCCATCATCGCAAACGATCCGGCGATGATCCGCTTCGCCCGCACCGCGATCGCCGCCCGCATCAGGTTGCGCATCCCATCTTCCCGCAAACGGTTGGTTGCCTCGAGCTCGCTCGCTTTACGCGGCCCCGTCTTCGGCAGCGCGGTCAACTCGTGGATCACGTGCGTGGGCGCTGCCTCACGCACCGCCTTCTCGAGCGCCACCGCATCGAGGGCATCGACGACGACTGGCGTCGCACCGAGCCCGCGGATCATCGTCTGTTTGTCGGAAGAACGAGTCGTGGCGAACACGCGATGCCCGCCTGCGACGAGTGAGCGAACCAGCGGCGCGCCGATCGCGCCCGTACCTCCAGCTACAAAGACATTCATAAGTACACTCCGTGACGCGCTGAGCGTCTCAAACGCCGTGCTCAACGAGACTCTCTGTACTGTCAGACGACCGGCACTGCCGGAACGTGACACTCGAGCGTCACATCAACGGATCTGCTCTACGACACTCGCCGCAGCTCGCGTGGCGGGCGGATACGGCCAGGCCAACCGTATTCCAGCCCGAGCACCGTTCCTGCGGCTTCCGTGATGACGAGCATCGCGGCCGTCCACCCGAACCATGCCCTCGAGTGCTCGACCACATGGTCGACGCGATCGCCACCGGGAATGATGAAGTGATTGACCAGCCCGAATACCAATGCCGCGGCCATCGTGATGCCGATGACCCGCGCGCCTGCAATGGGGTTCTTCCACATCCACACAAGCCCGACCAACGGTCCCGCGAAAATGATCAGCAGCACGAAGGCAAGCGACGGCCCGCTCAAATCAACGCCGGCCCTGGCATGGGCTGAACCGTGCGCGATGCTGACGATGAGATGGAGGAGTACGACCGCCACGAGGACCTTACGCTGTGTATCTCGTTCCATATCAAGTGAGACGAGCAAGCATATCCGGATGTGACAGCACGATTCGGTGTAACGTCCGCTTCAGGTGGCCCAGAAACCGGTGACGCATTGCCAAAACACAGGAACTCGACTCGTCTGGCAGCAAGAGTTCATGTGTGTTGGACGGCAGCCGCGTGAGCAAGGCCGACGCGGTGCGACTGGGTGAGGCAGGGAGCGGGAACGCGTTCGTCGCGATTCATCGCGTCGACTTCCGCCAACGCGTTCGAGTTGTTTTGAATTAGCTCGGATGCTTTGTGCCGCGTAACAGATGGGCATCGCGTGAGCTGCTAGTCGACGCGGGGAGCGACAGGGTAGGAGCGACGGACGCGTTCCCGGTCGCAGCGTCCGCAGCTGCCGGCCAACACACATGAACTCCATTGTCACGACAACCGCGAGTTCGTTGGGAAAGCTGCCACTGAGCCTGCATCAGTCGTGTGTGGAGCGCCGGCAACCCCGATCGGCGCCGCGGAAAAAACGCGCCTTCGGATCGATCCCGGAAGCCGACGTTTATCTTCCCAGCTAGTCGAAACTACTTCGCCGTGTGGGCTCCCTTCGGCGCGTTTTTAGTTCCTTCGATGATCGCGTCGCCTTTAGGGGTTGCCGCCGCTCCACACACGACTGATGCAGGCAGCGTGTGCCACCCCAAAGGGACAAGGAACGCCCATCGCGACAAATGGGTGTTCTTCGACTACAGCTCGGTCACCACAGACTGCACTGCTGACCAACCGGTCGCACCATCGCGTCGCCTTCCTTGCATCCGAACGCGCGATGGAACTCCGGCATGTTCTGCAGCGTGCCGATGGCGCGGAACCGCGCGATCGGATGATTGTTGGTGTTGATCTGCAGGCGCTTGGCTTCCTCGCGCATCTCGGTGCCCCAGATGCGCGCAAATGCGATGAAGAAGCGCTGATCCGCGGTGAACCCATCGATGGAGGCCGGTTCGGGTTTCCCGCGCAGCGATCGGCGATACGCCTTGTACGCGATCTTCAGACCACCCAGGTCGCCGAGCGCCTCGCCGAGCACCTGCTTGCCGTTGTGACGCAGTCCTCCGCCGACGTCGAGCGTGTTGAACTGATCGACCACGCATGACGTGCGATGCTCGAACGTCTGCCGATCCTGCTCGGTCCACCAGTTGTTCAACTGGCCCTTGGCGTCGTACTTCGATCCGCCATCGTCGAATTGATGTCCGATCTCGTGACCGATCACTGCGCCGATCGCGCCGTAGTTGGCAGCGTCATCGACGTTGGGATCGAAGAACGGCGGCTGCAGGATCCCGGCCGGAAACACCACGGTCGTGAGATTCGCGCTCGAGTAGGCGTTCACCGTCGGCGGGCTCATTCCCCATCTCGTGCGATCGAGCGGTTTGCCGACGCGCTCCATCTCACGTCGCTGCCCCGCAGTCCACGCCGCTCGAACGTTCTCGAAGTAGAGCGCTCGGTTGATCGGCACTTCCGAGTAACCCAGCCACTTCGATGGGTAGCCGATCTCGACGCGCAGCGCGTTCAGTTTGTCGAGGGCTTGCTGCCTCGTCGCCGGCTGCATCCACGACGATGACATCAGCTCTTCACGCAGGGCCTCGCGCAGGTTCTCGACCAACGTCGTCATTCGTGCTTTGGCCGAGGCCGGGAAGTACTTCTCGACGTACGCCTGACCAAGTGCATCGGTCAGATCCCGATCGACGATGTTGACGCATGTTTCCCAACGAGGCACTGCCTCGTTGACTCCATTCAGTACTCCCTCCTGAAAGCGGAAGTCTTCTTCGGCGAGGGGGCGCGCGAGGTAGGGCGCGGCGAGCTTGAGAACGCGCCATCGCAGCCACGACTTCCACGCGTCGATCGGCACCGTCTCGAGCTGTTCGTTCGCGCGCTTCAACAACTCCGGTTCCGAGACGTTGACGATGGCTGACTCCGGAATGCCCAGCTCCTTCAGCAGCTGCGCCCAATCGAAGGCGGGCGCGAGCGCCCGCAGCTCGGTGAGCTGCATCGGATGGTAGACGCTGTCCGGATCGCGCTTCTGCGCAATCGTCATCACCGAACGCGCGACTGCGGTTTCAAAGGTCAGCACAGTCCGTGCATCGCGTTCGGCATCGGCGTGCGCTGAGCCAGCCAGTTCGAGCAGGCGCGTCGCGTGTGCGATGAACGCCTCACGTGTCGCGCGCGAGCTCGCGTCGTCCTTCACGTAGTAGTCGCGATCGGGCAGTGACAAAATCGACGTGCCGGTGCGCCCGGCCGCATCGCGCTCGACGATCCGTGCCGTCACGCGTTCGGGATCCTTGGCGTCGGACCCGGACGTCACGCGAAACAGGCCGATGACGATGCCGTTGGTTTCACCGAACGGACGTCCGGTCTTTTGAAAGCCGATGAGCGCCGACACCAGGTCGGCGCGCGAAGCGATCGCCGCGATACGCGCCAGGTCTGGCTCGATCGGTTTCAAGCCGCGCGCATCGATGGCTGCGGTATCCATGCAACTGGCGTACAGCTCGCCCATCTTTCGCGTGCTCGAATCGACAGGGAGTCTGGCGTCTTTCGCGGCCGCTTCGAGAATCCCACGCAGCCGTTCGCGCGTCTGCAGCCTGAGCACGTTGCTCGGGCCCCACGACGAGCGGGCGGTAGGAATCGGATGGCCGTCCAGCCAGCCGCCGTTCACAAACCGCCAGAAGTCCTCGCACGGCTTGCATGTGCGATCCATCGCCGTGAGCTCGACGCCACTGCGCCGCCCATCCTGCGCGCCGATCCCGATGGTCGCCAGGACCAGGAACACGCTCGTCAGTCGCATGCGGGAATGCTACCACCCGCACCCCCGTGTGAGAGTCCGACGGCGATCCTGGCAAGCGAAATACGTCGAGACATGAACCCTGACCCGTCGCGTGGACCGTGAGTTCATGTGTACTGGCCCGAGGGAACAGTCGCTGTGTCGGTTGTGTGTGGAATGGCGGCAACCCCTAAAGGCGACGCGATAAGCGAAGGCACTAAAAACGCGCCGAAGGGAGCCCACACGGCAACGTCCTCTCAGCTAGCTGGAAAGATAAACGTAGGCTAACGGGGTGGACCCGGAGGCGCGTTTTTTCCGCGGCGCCGATCGGGGTTGCCGACGTTCCACACACAATCGATACAGCGTCCACATACTGCCGGGCCACCTCAAGGTGGCCGCTACGTCCAACAGCGATCGCGGCTGCCGGCCAATACACATGAAGTCGCACCCTCAGTTGCTCTGACGCGAGCCTGTCACGCGACGTGCCGGTACCGGTGGTCGGGACCTTCCGCGAGGAATCCGGTCAGCTGCAACTCCGCCAACACGAGTTGCGACTCCGTGAGATCCAGGCCCCAGAACCTCGCGGCCTCGGTCGCGTTCACGCGCAGATTGGGATGGTCTTCGAATTCTTCTCGAATCCGCTGCACCAGTTTGGGAAAGCGAAGTGTCGCCATAGGTGAATCAGAAACGTGAGAAACGTTGGTCTTGAGATGTCGGAACGATCGTCGCGAAACGTCGTGGCGGCGGGTCCTCGAGACCCGCCGTCCGACTGCGCCGGCCTGCGTTGAATGAAAGGGTATGAAGCCGCAGACCGGCGCTCACGCTCAACGCGCGACGTTGAGAATGACTCCGCCGTACACGCGATGGCCATAGCGCGTGTCCGATCCCCAGAACGCCGGCGCATCGTCCTTGCCCTGCACGGCGATGAACCGGTAATCGCCGCGAAGACCCCAGCGCCCGCTGTACCACTTGACGCCGCCACCGACGTTCCCGGTGAAGAACGTGTCGGTGTTGTCGATGCCGAGCACTGCGCGCTCGAACAGCGTCTGGCCGCCGATGCCACCCGTGACGTACGGGACAACCGAGCCGCGCGCCGCGTGGACGATCACGTTGCCGTTGTAGTTCAACAGGTGCGGGGTCCTCGCGTCAGGCAGCGTGACGCCGTTGAAGTCCAGGCTCTGCGAGATGCCGATCGCGCCGCTGACCTCGCCCTCAACGCCGACGTAACGGTTGAAGTTCACCGTAACGCTGCCTCCCAGGTCGTAGTTGCCGAAGCTCGGACCCGTCGAGTCCTTGCTTTCGGTGAAGAACGTGCCTCCTCCCGGGATGATCGTGGCCTCCACGAGGCCGGGCCCCGGCGACGATTCGCGCGTCTGCGCCAGCGCGTGGTTGGCTCCGATCAATCCGAGGACGACAGCGAATATGACAGTGCGATAAGTCATGGCAGTGCTCTCCCTGTGATAAATAAGTGACGAACCCGCGTGCACTCGTAGGGCCGCCTTCCCTGGCCGCCGACGCGACGGCGCGAAGGCGGCAGGCGGCCCGCCGCTCATGAAACCGGTATCCCTCCCAGTGCCTTGTAGACAGCGATGACGCTGGTAAACACACCGGACTCGGCGTCGGCGACGGCGTCTTCCGCCTCCAGTTCGGTGCGTTCCGCGTCGAGCAAGGCGAGAAAGTCAGCTGCACCTTCTCGATACCGCACGCGGGCGATCGCGGCGGCGCGGCTGCTCTCTCGCGCTTGCTCGGCGAGCTTGACGAGGCGTTGTTGATCCTCGCGATAGTTGACGAGCGCGTTCTCGGTCTCCTCGAGCGCGCGTAAGACGACCTGCTCGAACGCCGCGACCGATTCGCGCGTCGCGCCTTCAGCACCGCGCAGCCGCGCACGCGCGCTGCCGATATCGAACGCCGCCCACGTCAGTGCCGGTGTCACCGCCCACGCCCGCGTGTCGGCGACGCTGAAGAAGTTGCCGCGACCAGCCAGCAGACCCAGGAACCCGCTGATCGTGATGTGCGGATACAGATCCGCCGCGGCCACCGCTTCGTTCGCCGTCGCCGCCGCGAGCCGGCGCTCCGCCGCGATCACGTCAGGTCGACGTCGCAGCAGCGTGTCCGGCTCACCGATGGCCAGCGCCTTCGCGAGCACCGGATACGGTCGGGGCGAGAGATCGATGTCGAGCGCACCCGGCCGCGTCGCGGTCAGCACCGCGAGCCGATTCTGCCGCTGCGTGATCGCGTTCCGAATCGGCGGGACGCTTGCCTCGACCGCGGCGAAATGGGCAGCGGCGCTCGCCACATCCTGCGGCTCTCCGAAGCCCTCATCGTCGCGGACGCGCGTGAGCCGCAGCGTCTCCTGCTGGTTGGAGAGGTTGCGCTCCGCCACCGCGAGCCGCTGCTGCAGCCCTCGCATCTCGAAGTAGTTGCGCGCGACTTCTGCCGCCACGCTGACGCGCACATCGTCCAATGCCGCGGCGTAGTTCTCGGCAGTGGCGGCCGCGGAACGCACCTGGTTGCGAACGCGCCCGAACACGTCGAGCTCCCAGAACGCATCGAACCCGGCGCGATAGGTCGAGACCGTCACCGGCTCGTTCGTGAACCCCGGTACCGTCTCGCTTCGCCGATCCGCGATCGCGCCGACGGTCGCGGTCGGATAGCGATCGAGATGCACGTCATCGAAGATCGCCCGCGCCTGATCGAACCGCGCGACCGCGATGCGCACGTCGTGATTCGCAGCAAGCGCCCGCGACATGAGCGAGTCGAGCACCGGGTCCTCGAACTGCCCCCACCACCGCGGATCGAATCGCTGCTCGACCACCAGCGCCGGATCCGCGTTCTTGAGCGTCGTCGGCTGCAGCGTCGGCGCCTTGTACGGCGGCCGCAGCGCGCACGCGCTTACCGTGAGAGCAAGGACGACGGCAAGCGCAAACGCCCGTCGAACCACTCGCGAAGGGCGGTCGGGTTGACGGAAGTTCTCGGTAGCGGGTGGCGCCGGGAGGGGCATCCCCACCCGCCGCGCAGGCGCCAACTCCGTGATCCCGTTTTTCGTACCCGTGACAGTTCTTTTGGCGCCGAGGACGGGTGGGGAGACCCGGCGACAGGACCCGAACACCGTCAACGCAGCCGCCTGGTAGAGGGCCGCCTGAAGGCGGCCCCTACGATCGAACTGAAGCCGGCCACTACTATCGAATTCGCGTTTCATGATCAGTGGCCCTCCACGGGCGTGAGATCGGGCTGCGGCCGACGGGCAGGCGCCTTGGCCCGATCCATCAACCGGCCGATCACGGTGTAGAAGACTGGAGTGAGGAACAGACCGAACAGCGTGACGCCGAGCATCCCGGCGAACACCGCGATCCCCATCGCCTGCCGGATCTCGAAGCCCGCACCCGACGAGAACACGAGCGGAAGAACGCCCATGATGAACGCCATCGACGTCATCAGAATCGGGCGCAGCCGGATGCGCGCCGCCTCGAGCACCGCCTCGCGATGCGGGACGCCTTCCTTCTCGCGATCCTTCGCGAACTCGACGATCAGAATCGCGTTCTTGCACGCGAGCCCGGCGAGCACGAGGAAGCTGATCTGCGTGAAGACGTTGTTGTCGCCGCCCGTGAGCCACACGCCTGCGATCGCCGAGAAGAGCACCATCGGGACGATGAGGATCACGCTGAGCGGGAGCGTCCAGCTCTCATAGAGCGCTGCGAGCACGATGTAGACCAGCAGCACGCACAGCGGGAAGATCAGGAGCATCGTGTTGCCGGCAAGCAGCTCCTGATACGCGAGCTCCGTCCACTCGAACGACATGCCCGCAGGCAGTTGCTTGTCGAGGATGCCGGCAATTGCCGCCTGCGCCTGACCCGAGCTGAAGCCCGGTGCCGGCCCGCCGTTGATCTCCGCGGCCGGATAGCCGTTGTAGTGCATCACCTGGTCGGGCCCGTAGCTGCGCGAGACGGTGACGAGCGATCCGAGCGGCACCATCGCGCCGCGGTCGTTGCGCGTCTGCAGCCGACGTATCTGTTCGGGCTGCAAACGGAAGTCGGACTCCGCCTGCGCGTTCACCTGATAGGTGCGGCCGAAGCGGTTGAAGTCGTTGACGTAGAGCGAGCCGAGATAGACCTGCAGCGTCTCGAACACGTCGGTCAGCGACACGCCGTAGCTCTTCACGCGCTCGCGATCGACGTTCGCGTCGATCTGCGGCACGCTCACCTGGAAGCTCGAGAAGAGTCCGGCCAGCGACGGCGCGGTCCGCCCTTTTGCGAGGCTTGCCTGCAGTTGCCCGTAGAGATCCTCGAAGCCTGCGCTGCCGCGATCCTCGACGAACAGCTTGAATCCACCGACCGACCCGAGCCCCTGCACCGGCGGCGGCGGGAAGATCGCGACGATCGACTCCGGGAT
>DATFRP010000083.1:0-26792 GCA_035263125.1 Vicinamibacterales bacterium | reverse complement strand
CTCGATCACCGTCGTGACGATATTTTCGAGATAGCTGTCGTCTTCAGCGGTCCACACTCGACGTGGCGAGAACGGTGTCGCGACGACGAGGCGGTACTTGTCCGTGTAGTCGACGATCGGAAAGTAGTGGCGCTGCCAGTTTCCGTACGAGCCTCCGCCGTGGAGGCTGAGGACGACCGTGACCTTGTCGCCGCGCTTCAGATCGCAGGGATAGTCGAGGAAGTACGTGCGGCCCGTCTTCGGCTCCAGGACCGATCCGCCGCTGGTGACGACCTGAGCGCTGCAACCGGTATCGGGACAGTGCAACGCCGGTGGCCTCGCGCACGTCGAGCCCGAGAGTTGAAGCGGCTGGGCCGTGGCGGTTTGCGCCACCGCCGCGACGACTCCGGCACAGACCAGGACTCTGACCGGGAACGGTGAGCGTGTCATAGGCGGCCACGATACGCCCGCTGACAGCAACCGACGATCAATTTCTTGTCAAGCTTTCGATCACCTTGCACTGGCGTCTCCGTCGAACTCCCCACGCGGCGGCGCCTGATCCGCGCCGACGCGTCCTGCGACGATGTCCGCGCGCGCGTAGCTTTCCGGACGGATGGGGATGCCTCCCATGCCTCGCAGCATCGCGAGCTGCCCCACGTGTGTGAGCGCATCGGCGAGCGGACCCTGAATCAACTTCTCGATCGATCCGCCGAACTTCGCTGATGCCAGCTCGCGGTCGAGCGCCGCAAGGTTGTGGAAGAAGCGTGCGACTTCGGTGCTCCAGTCGGCGCTCCCCTCCGCCTTCCAGATGTATTCGCCGCGAGCCAGCGTCCCTGCCCACGCCATCAGGTCGCCCAGATGCGCCATGATCTGGACCGGCCGCCGGGACGCGTTGCCAAAGGATCGCTTGCCGAAATCGGGCGGCACGTCACGCAGGACCTTTGCGGCTCGGTAGGCCAGCGTGGCGGTGAGATGTCGCAGCACCGCGCGCGTATTCGCATCCGAGACGAGACCTGTCTGAGTCATTTGCGTAGTGTAGACTCACGGCCATCATGCGCATGTGTCGTCGCTCTGACTCGACCGTCCGCGCGCTCGTCGCGTGTATCTCGGCTCTGCTGCTCATGGCGTCCACCACGACCGTCGCGCAGGACGCCTGCACCGCGCTGGCAGCCGCTGCCATCAAAGGCGTGTCGATCGTGTCGTCGAAGTCGATGCCGGCAAACACATCGACGAACACGCCGGCGTTCTGCGAAGTGCAGACGTCGATCGCACCAGTGGAGGGATCGCACGTCGGTGCCGTCTATCGATTCCCCGCCAACTGGAATGGAAAGGTGCTCGGCATCGGCGGCGGCGGATCGGCGGGAAACGTGACGCTCCAGGCCGCAGTGCCCGGGCTCTCGCGCGGCTACGCGATCGTGCAGAACGATCTCGGTCACCCCTCGACCGGCGCCACAGACTGGGCCTTCGCCGTGAAGGGACCGGGGCAGCCGAACACCGAAGCGATCATCGACTTCGGTCATCGGGCGACGCACGTGGCGACGAGCGTCGGGAAAGAGCTGGTGACCCGTTTCTATCAGCGGCCCGCGCAGCACAGTTACTGGCAGGGCTGCTCAACGGGAGGGCGGCAGGGTCTCGCCGAGGTGCAGCGGTACCCTGGCGACTACGACGGCGTCATCGCCGGCGCTCCGGTGTACTCTCCGCTCGTGTATTCGAACGCGATGTTGAGAGTGCAGGCGTTTCACGCGCGCCCCGATAGCAATCTGCGGCCGGAGCACGTGCCGCTCATTCACAAAGCCGTGATGGCCGCGTGCGACATGAAGGACGGCGTCGCGGATGACATCCTGACGGATCCGCGGGCGTGCACATGGGACCCGAAGGAGCTGACCTGCAAGGGGTCTCCATCCGCCGATTGCCTCACGTCCGCACAGGTCGAAACCGTTCGGCGTGTCTATGAAGGCGTGAAGACGAAGAACGGGAAATACGCGGCCATGCCGCTGATGCGCGGCGGCGAGAGCGACTGGGTAGCGCGCATGATCGGCACACCTCAGGCACCTCGCGGGATCAACGCGGTACTCGGCGCGCCGTTCATCTCGTACCTCGTGAAGAGCGATCCGGCATACGACTTCATGACGTTCGATCCCGAGCGCGACATGTCGATGCTCGAGAAGGGGCTCGCGTCAGAAGTGCATCAGCAGAATGCCGACATCACCGAGTTCGTGAAGCGCGGCGGAAAGCTGCTCCTCTGGCACGGGTTCAATGATCCCGGTCCGAGCCCCCTCTCGACGATCGAGTACTTCGAGGCGGTGCGCGCGAACGTGCCGGCAGCGAAAGACGCGGTCAACCTGTTCCTCGCACCCGGTGTGCTCCACTGCGGTGGAGGGGCTGGCCCGGATCGCTTCGACCCGCTGACCGCGATCGAGAACTGGGTCGAAAAAGGCACGGCCCCGGCATCGATGCTGGCCACGAAGGCAAACTCGCCGATCTCGCGACCGCTCTGCCCGTACCCGCAGCTGCCGCGTTACAAAGGATCGGGCGACACGAACGACGCGTCGAACTACGTCTGCGCCGTACGATGAGCCACGAAGAACACGGAGAAAGTTGGCCACGGAGATCACGAAGAACACGGAGGCTATAAGAAACGGAGGTCAGCCCTTTGTGATCTTTGTGTTCTCCGTGGCCTCAAATCTCAGAGATCTCCGTGGCTCCGTTGACGGATCGCGAGGCCCGCGGCGGCGAGTGTCGCGATCAGCGCGGGAATGGCGGCAGCCCAGAACACCTGACTGACTGGGGTTCCGCTGGCGAGTAGCCACCCACCGAGCACCGGACCGGCGATCGATCCGAGGCGGCCGATTCCAAGCGCCCAGCCGACGCCGGTCGATCGGATCGTCGACGGGTAGAAGTGTGCGGTCACCGCGTGTCCACCGTTCTGGCCGCCGATGATGCCCCACCCAGCGAACGCGATCGTGACCCCGAGCATCACCGTTGACGCGCCCGACGCGCCGATGAGCAACACCGAGATCACGGCCCACAGGTAGCATGCCGCCAGAACCCAGAACGAGAAGAACCGGTCGAGGATCAGGCCGAGCACGATCGCGCCTCCGATCCCGCCGATCTGAAAGAGCGCCGTCAATCTGATCGCCGTGCTCACCGGCACTCCGTCGTCGCTGATGATCGTCGGCAGCCAGCTGTTCAGGAAATACAGATTGAGGAGATTCATGAAGTAGACGATCCAGATCAACACCGTCGCCGCGCCGCGCGCGTCGGTAAAGAGCTGCGCGACCGGGAGCTCGCGCGCGCGCGGCCGAACCGAATCCGGAAGCCAGAGGAACGCGGCCGCCGCGATCAGAATCGGCGCCGTGCCGCCGACGATGAACACCGACTGCCAGCCGAATCGCGGAATGATGGACGCCGCCACGAAGCCGGCGACTGCGGCGCCCAACGAGAAGCCGCAGATCATCATCGTCACCGAGCTTCCTCTGCGTCGACGCGGCATGAGTTCGGACGTGAGCGCAATCGCGTTCGGCATCGCACCGCCCATGCCCAGACCGGTGAGCGCGCGATAGATCACGAGGGCCTGCACCGATTGCGCACTAGCGGTCAGCAGCGATCCGATCCCGAAGACCACCACGCATCCGATGAGCACTGGTCGTCGGCCGATGCGATCGGCGAGCGAGCCGCTCACCAGCGCGCCGATCATCATGCCGACGAGACCGCTCGAGATCACCGGACCGAGCACGGCGCGCGGGATGTGGAGCGCCTCGCTGAGCGCAGGGGCAACGTATCCCATCGCCTGTGCGTCGAAGCCGTCGACGAACACGATGAGCCCGCACATCACCGCGACGAGTGCCGCAGATGTAGTGTCCGGCTTCAGCCGGACCTCGGGTATCACGGCTTCAACAACGGAATATCCTTCGCCGGCTCCGGCCGCGACTGAAGGAACGCGTAAATGTTCGCGAGGTCACCATCGGACACAACCTTCGCGGTGTAGGGCGGCATCTGACCGCTGGGTGCCCGGACGTATCGCGTGAAGGTCGCGAACGCGATCGGCTTCGGCCCAAGGCGCGGACCAGTTGCGCTCGATCCCTGCGCCTCGTAGCCGTGGCACTGGTAGCAGCCATCGGCAATGAACAGTTTCTTCCCTTCCTCAGCGTTACCGGCCGGCGCAGCGTTGGCCGGCCGCTGCGGTGTCTGAGCTGAGGAAGCGACCGCCTGGAAGAGGACAAAGGCCGCAAAGAGGACGCGTTTCATCGCTTTCTCCTCACCGCGGCTGCGTGACGACATCGATGAGCGACGGCTCGCCCTTCTTGACGACGTCGATCGCACGTTTGATCGCCGGCCCGAGGTCGTTCGGGTTCGTGATCGGCCCTTGTGCGTGCACGCCCAGCCCCTGCGCGATCTTGGCGAAGTCGACGTTCGGGTTGTCGATCGTCGTGCCGATGTGCGCGCGGCCGATTCCGCGCTGATGGCGGTTCGCCATGCGCTGCAGGTGCATCAGCTCCTGGTGATACGCGCGGTTGTTGTGCATCACTGCGAGCAGCGGGATGCGATGATGCGCGGCGGTCCACCACACACCGGGCGCATAGAGGAAGTCGCCGTCTCCCTGAATGGTCACCGACAGGCGACCGCGCTTCCTGTTCGCGAGCGCTGCGCCGACGGCCGCGGGCGCACCATAGCCCACGCCGGCACCACCCGAACCGCCGAGCGATTGATAGTGTTTTTCGAAGCCCCAGAGACGCGAGGTCCAGTCGCTCATGATCCCGCTCTCGGCGACGAGCGCCCAGTCCTCGTTCTTGATCTGCGCCCACAACTCCATCGTCAGACGGGCGGTGCTGATCGGCGTCGCGTCCCAGCCGTACGCCGCTTCTGTGCGCACACGATCGAGCGCAGTGGCGTGGGACTCGGCCAGACGCTTGCCTCGTTCGGCAAGAGCCGATCGACGATCGGCGTTGATGAGACGCTTGCACGCGTCGGTCAAGGCGGGCAACGTGGCTTCCGCGTCGGCGGCCATCGCGATATCGACTTCCGGGTATCGCTGGAAGTCCTGATAGTTGCCCTTCGTATTGAGATCGAGCGCTGTAATGCTAATCAGCTTCGCGCCGGGCTTCGTGATCGATCGCGAAGTACGCACCAGCGAATCGCGCGACGCGTTCACCGTGCCCCAGAAGTCGGTCAGTTCGAGACCGATGATCACATCGGCGTTGGCAACGAGCGGTCGCGCGTTGGCGCTCTGGTTGAGCGGGTGCCTCGTTGGAAAGTTCATCCGCCCACCCTGGTTGATCACAGGCGCTTGCAGCGTCTCGGCCAGCTCGATCAGTTTCGCGAGGCCTGCGGGTGTGCGAGCCGCGCGGTCGGCGACGATCACCGGATTCTGCGCCGCGACCAGCAGCTTCGCGGCCTCCGCGACAGCGCCCGAATCACCTTGAGGCGCCGACGTGCGCGTCAGCTTCGGGACGCGGAGCCGTGCGTTGACATCGCTCGCGATCGGATCCTCCTGAAGACCACCGTCGAGGACGAGGAGCACCGGCATCATCGGCGGGGTCATCGCGATCTTGTAGGCACGCACCGCCGACTCCGCGAAGTGCGGCAGCGAGATCGGCTGGTCGTCCCACTTGATGAAATCGCGGACCATCACCGCGGCATCCTGCACGCTGTGCGCCCACTCGACGCCAGGTCGGCGCAACGTCGCGTCGAGTGTGTTGCCCGCCATGATGTACACGGGCACGCGGTCGCAGTACGCGTTGTAGATCGCCATCGCCGCGTGCTGCATGCCGACCGTGCCGTGGCAGAGGACCGCCATCGGCTTGCCCTCCGCCTTGAAGTAGCCATGCGCCATCGCGACTGAGGACTCCTCGTGGCAGCACGTGATGAACTCGGGCGCGGTGTTGCCGCCGTAGTTGACGATCGATTCGTGGATGCCCCGGAAGCTCGATCCGGGATTGGCCGCAACGTACTCGAAGTCGAGCGACTTGATGACGTCGACCATGAAGTCGCCGCCCGGCCTGTCGGTCGTCAACACCTCGACGGTGGACGGTGGATCGATTTCACGCGGCGGCGTGGACGCGGTGGCGGTCGCCGGCCCTTGCTGCGCGGCTGCGTTCGTGGCGCCAGGCACCAGCACCGCGGCCCCCGCCGCAGCGCCCGTCACCGCGGCGCTTTTGAGAAAGCCTCGACGATCGACGGAAAGCGTCTTGGACATCGGGCGGAGTCTACACCCTCCGCGGCTATCCGCCCCCCCGACGCGATCGTGGGCTCTTGACAGCCGAATCCGGTTGCTGCTAATTTTTCAGCATCGTGCCAATTTCTCAGCAGAGGACCCAGCAGTGACCCGCACCACACATCAGGATTTGAGCCGTCGCGAGCGGCAGATCGTCGACGCCCTCTACAGGCTCGGACGCGCCTCGGCCGCCGAGATTCAAGCTGAGATCCCGTCGGCACCCAGCTACTCGGCGGTGCGATCGCTGCTCCGCATCCTCGAGGAAAAGGGACATGTGCGGCACGAGCAGGACGGCCCGCGCTACGTTTACGTGCCGGTGGTCGCGCGCGACAGCGCGAAAAAATCGGCCATGCGTCATCTCCTGCAAACCTTCTTCGATGGTTCGACGTCACAGGCTATGTCCGCGCTGCTCGACGTCTCGTCCTCCCGCCTCGACGACGCCGAGCTCGATCGTCTCAAGCGACTGATCGACCAGGCGCGCAAGCAAGGAGCCTGATCGTGAGCAGCCCTGAATTCGTTCCTGCGACTGACATCCTCATCAAAGTCACGGTGCTGCTCATGGCGGCGCTGCTCGCGACGCGAGCGCTCGCACGCCGATCGGCAGCCATTCGACATCACATCTGGGCACTCGCCATCGCGGCATCACTGCTGCTGCCGGCCCTCGCAGTCGTGGCGCCGCGCTGGACGATTGAAGTGCTGCCGACGTCGACCTCGTCTGAGCCCGCCGCGTCGGTTCAGACCATGACTATCGCGGCGCCGGTGCAGATGACGAACATCGCGGATGACGTCGCGGCGCCGATCGTAGCCCCGTCAGCGTTGATTCCCTCCAGGAACGAGCGTGCGGCAATGGCCTCGCCGTTCTCGATCGCGACGTCGATCTGGATCGCGGGAGCCCTCCTGGTCCTCGCGCGTGTGGCCTTCGGGACCGCCCGCGTATGGTGGATTGCACGACGTGCGCAAAAGGCCCCCGGCTGGACCGCACTCGGACGTGAGCTCACGGAAACGATCGGACTCGACCGTTGCGTGACCTTCGTCAGCGGCGACGACGATGCGATGCCGATGGCGTGGGGTCTGTGGCGGCCACTCGTGCTGCTCCCCTCTGAAGCGGACGACTGGCCCGTATCCCGTCAGCGCGTGGTGCTGCTGCACGAGCTCGCACACGTGAAACGGCGTGATTGCCTGACGCAGTTCATCGCGCAGCTCGCCTGCGCCGCCTACTGGTTCAACCCGCTCGTCTGGGTTGCCGCGCGCCGGCTGCGCGTGGAGCGGGAGCGCGCGTGCGACGACCTCGTTCTCGCCGCCGGCACGCGCGGCTCGGATTACGCCGATCACCTGCTGGATATCGCGCGCTCACTGCGCTCCGGTGCCTGGCCCACATGGTCCGCGGTGACGATGGCGCACCGCTCTCAACTCGAGGGAAGACTCATGGCGATTCTCGATCCAGCTCTATCGCGTCGTTCACCAACCCGCGGATCGGTCGCGGCCGTTGCCGCCCTGGCCATCATCGGTGTCGTGTCACTCGCAGGCGTGCGCCCCGTCGCGAAAGCTGCGACGCTGACTGGAGAAGAGGCGGCATCACCGAACGCCTCCTCATCGATCGCACCGACCGATCCCGCCGGAACACCCGACGATCAGGGTCGCCCGTCGGCGCCGTCGACGCCGACTCCAGCGCCCATGGCGATGCCAATGCCAACGCCGATGCCAGCGCCAATGCCGACGCCCATGCCGATGCCGGCGCCGCTTGTCTCGATCAACCCACTTCCGATACCCGACGTGAATATCGACATCGATTCGAATGGAATCGCGCGCGCGATCACGGGTGCTGTCTCTGCGTTCGGACAGGATGCTCCACGCGTCGTCATCGGGAACCGCGGCAACCGCGGCCCCGCCGATCCGCGAGTCGTCGCCGCTCTGACCGATGCGCTGAAGGACGAGAACAAAGAGGTTCGCCAGCAGGCGCTCCACACGCTGGTGTCCATGCGTGCGGCAATCCCTCCCGACACCTACATGACACTGCTCAAGGACTCCGACCCCGAGGTACGGCAGCAGGCGGTGTTCGGCCTCGGCCAGATTCGCGATCCCAAGTACCTCGACCCGCTCATGGCGGCATTGAAGGATCAGAACGCCGACGTGCGTCACCAGGCCGCGTTCGCGATCGGCCAGATCCGCGATCCCCGTGCGGTCGACCCGCTCGCCGCGGCGCTCAAGGACAGCGATCCGGAGGTGCGCCAACAGGCGGCGTTCGCGCTCGGTCAGATCCGCGATCCGCGCGCCATCGATCCGCTGATCGCGGCGCTCAAGGACAGCAACGCCCACGTGCGGCAACAAGCTGCCTTTGCGCTCGGACAAATCAGGTAGCAACTGCTGTTCATGGTTCAGAAGTTCATGGTTCCCTCGGCACTGGAACCAATGAGCTTCTGAACCTTGAACGGCGTTTTTTTTGCCCATGTCTGCCAATTTTTTAGCATCGGAGCCGTCATGCCCTCCTGTGTCAGCTTCTTCGAAACCACGATCGACCTGTTGTGGTCGCTCGTCGGGACTGCGATGACGCTCGTGGCGTCGTTGTTCTTTCAGCCCTCGGGCTATGTCGACACCGCCGCTCCGTTGCCCGCTGTCGTCCTCGCGTCGTCGGCCGAGGCCGCTGATGTGGCCGATCTCATCGCGATGCTTCGTGGCGCTGAACCCAGCGCACGGGTCATCGCTGCGTGCGACCTTCAGCGTCTCGGTTCGGATGCGCGCAGCGCGATCGCGGCACTCGTCGAACGACTGTCGGACAACTCACCGGTGGATCCGCTCGTGTGCGGCAAGGATCGTCACTATTGGTCGAAGGACATCGATCAGCAGACGACGCCTGGAGAGGAGGCCGCAGCCGCGCTGGTCGCCATCGGCACCGAGTCGCTGGCTCCACTCGTCACCGCATCACGCGCGCCTCAGTGGGTGGCGCGCCGCAACGCGGTCTGGGCGATCGGCGCCATCGACGACCAACGCGGCGTCCCGCCGGTGATGATGGCGCTCAAGGACAAAGAGCCTCCGGTTCGACGGGTCGCCGCCTGGGCGCTGGGTGCGCTCGATGCCTACGATGCTGTGCCGGCGCTGGTCGCCGCACTCATGGACGACGATGCAGAGGTCCGGCAGCAGGTAGCATGGGCGCTCGGCGCGATCCGCGATGGCCGCGCCGTCGATGGTCTGATCGCCGCGTTGAAGGACAAGGCAGAAGGCGTCCGCGCGCAAGCCGCATGGGCACTTGGTGCAATCGGCGAGCGCCGCGCGAGCCCGGCGCTGGCCGACGCACTCAAAGACACGAGTGCCAGGGTGCGGAAGCAGGTGGCGTGGGCGTTGGGGGCGATTGGACGCTGACGTCTATTTGCGCGTGCCCTTCATATCGCCTTCGACGATCGACAGCACGAAGTACGTTGCTTTGCCGCTCGCATCCGTCACGAACCGGATCGATCCACCGATCGGCGGAAACATGAACAGCGTGTCAGACCGTGCGATCGTACCCTGCTTTCCACCGCCACCTGGAATCTCGATCATCAGCTCGTCGCCGACGACAGAGACCGTGAACGTGCCCAGCATCTCCACCTCGTAGGCACCGGCATAGCGCGCGAGCACGTCGCGCGCGACCTTCTTCGCAGCCTTGCGATCATCGGACGGTCGGCCGACAAGAGGCAGGTTCTTCAGGTTCTCGAGACAGACGTTCTCCAGCTGATCGGTGTCCGGCACGAAGTTCACCGGCAGGTTAATCGTCCATGGCTTCACGTACGTCTTGGGATCGTCGTACGTGATCGACAGCTGAATGTGACCGAAGTCGGTCCGTCGAAAACGCTCGGTCACGTGCAACGCCTCGCTGTGCGGGTGACCACGGAAATCGAGCCACGTCCTGTCGTTGTATCCAGTAGTGTCGACGATCAACGTGTCGCCGTCCCACCGGCCGACGGAATATCCCATCCACGTTGGCGTCGGGTCCTTCGGCAGTGCGCGGCCATCTGTGAAGATCTGACGCGCTGGACCGCCCTCGTACAGGATGACCACCATCGCCGGCGTCTGGATGATGCGAATCGGATCGAGGCCGGCGAGGCTGGTGCGTGGACCCTCTGGTAGACACGTCACCGCAGGATCCTCGTGGCCGTACGTTTCAAGACGCTGCTGGAAGACCTTTTGCGCCCACGGAAGCATCTCGACGTCGGTGATGTTGGTGGCGTGCCCGAGGCCGCTCATCATCCAGAGGCCCGAGAGATCGGGTTTGCCATCCGGAGTTCGAGGCGCCGGTGCGGTGAGGTTCGGCTTTCCATCCGCCGTGCGTGGAATGCCTGCGGTGGGGGTGTTGAGCCATTGCGCGGCGGCGCGCGTCGCCGAACACGCGATGGCTAGTACGGTCACGATGACGACACGGGAGCGCAGCGTCATACAAACCTCGTCCGGCCAGTTATGTGGGTCCTGCTGTACTTGATTGATGTACTCGGTACTTTATTCCATCAGACGCGGTTCCAGTCGAACTTCGACGGCGCACCGCTGCCGTAGACTTTCAATGCCCCTGACGCCCCGACGGCGTTGGGACGACTGAAGATCCAGTTCTGCCAGGCCGACAACCTCCCGAACACACGCGTGCCCTGCGTTTCGGGCAGCGGGAAGCGCAGGCTGGCCTCCATACCGGTGAGCGCATCTGGAGACAGCGCGGTTCGTGTCTCGATCGCCTGACGTATTTCATCGTCCCAGTCGAGGCCGTCCGGGATCTCCGTGACCAGGCCGGATCGAAACGCCTCCTCGGGACCAAGGGGCCGCTCCACCATGTCGTGCAGACCCTCGGTCGGTATGAGTCGTGATGCCAGTCGCGACAGGCCGGCGACCGTCGGCAGCACGCCGAAATTCATCATCGACAGGGTGAGATGCGACGGCGACGCGTCTGCGTCGTGACGCATGTAGGCGCGGTCCGAGGCGAACAACAGCTCGAGCAAGGTGCCAGCGAAGCAGGACTCCGGAGTGACGAGCGCGTACATCGAACGGGACGAGACGTCGAGACGTGCGAGCGTCCGACGCAGCATGCCGATGACCTCGCGGACAAACCACTGCCCCCGGTTGTCGAGCATGAACCGATCGGTCTCGAGCACGCGGCGGGCGTCTCCGCGCGTTTCGAGCAGCCACAATCCGAGTGCGGTTTCATTCGTGCGGAGGTGCAGAATCGCGTCGTCCAGCTCGCGCGCCATCGCCAGCGGCCACCATCGCGCGCCCAGCGTCTGCGCCTCGTCGGCCGCCACAGGCGCGTCGTGAGTCGGACCGTCGACGGTCAATGTGGCGGTGCGGCGTTGCCGATCGAGACGGACGTCGACGTGCTCGTACTGGATACGGTCTTCGTGCAGCTCGCGCTGAAGCGGCGTCAGCGCGATGCCGTCGCCGTCAGTCGGCCGTTCGCTCGTGTCTGCGAGCGCGAGCGCACGTTCCTTGACGCGGGCGGTAAAGTCCTGTGGCCGCACCACGACATCGACGAGACGCCACTCCACCGCGCGCTGTCCACGTACGCCGTCGGGCGTCGTACAGAACACGTCCGCGTGATCGCGCCGAACCCGACGCTTGTCGGTCAGCCGCGTCAGACCGCCCGTGCCTGGCAGCACACCCAGGAGCGACACCTCGGGAAGACTGACGGTCGACGAACGATCGTCGACCAGGATGATCTCGTCGCACGCGAGGGCCAGCTCGTATCCGCCGCCGGCGGTCGTGCCGTTGCAGGCCGCGAGGAATCTGAGGCCGGAATAGCGGCTCGAATCCTCCATGCCGTTGCGGGTTTCGTTCGTGAACTTGCAGAAGTTCACTTTCGAGGCGTGGCTGGACTGCGCGAGCATGTAGATGTTCGCGCCGGCCGAAAAGATCCGGTTCTTCGCGCTCGTGAGCACGACGATTCGGACGCGTGGATGCTCGAAGCGAACCCGTTGCAGCGCGTCGTGCAGCTCGATGTCGACGCCGAGGTCGTACGAATTCAGCTTCAGCCGGTAGCCGGCACGCAGACCGCCGCCTTCATCGACGTCCAGCGTCAGCGTGGCGACCGACCCGTCGATGGCGAGCTTCCAGTGGCGATACCGCGAGGGATCCGTTCGATAGTCGACGGGGGCTTCCGCGTCCGTAATGGCCGACTCGTTCATGAGGTCCTCGGCAGAGACGCTGTGCGTCGTTCAGATTTGAACGAGCATTCTATTATGTCGCTCTACGCGCGTCCGGGGCCGCCTACCGCCCTCAACACGACATGATCGGCGTTGTGGAGACCGGCGACCAGATAGTCGGCAAAGGCCTGCGCGATATCGTGCGACGTGGCTCGACCGGCCGGGTCGTACCACCGTGGAATCCAGTTGATCGCGCCGAAGATGACGAAGGCGACGAGCTTCGGGTCTCGACGGGCGAACAGACCCGACCGCATGCCCTCCGCGATGATTTTCCTGAAGCCTCTGTCGATGCGATCGCGCCTCGCGATCACCTTCTTCAGAAGCGGCGGCGACAACGCTTCCACTTCCAGCGTCCACGCCGTACCGTGCAGCACATCGATGAAGAGATGCACGAACGCCACGATGAGGCGATGGATCTGGCGATCCGGCGGAAGCTGACTCTCCTCGACCTCCTTGAGCTCTTTGAGGATCAGGCCGAGCGAGTAGTCATGACACACGTAGAGGATCTCTTCCTTGTTGCGAAAGTAGTAGTAGAGATTCCCCGGGGCCATGTTCAGCGCGCTGGCGATCTGGTCGACGCTTGCTCCGTGGTAGCCGCGGCGCCGGAAGACGCCGGCGGCGGCGCGGAGGATCTCGATCCGCTTGCGCTCGCCGCGAGATTGAAGGCGATCCATCACACCTCCTGATCTCGCGCCGTGCGCTCGCGCAGCTTGAACCGCTGCACCTTGCCGGTCGCCGTCGTCGGAAGCGCGTCGACGAACTCCACCCATCGCGGTCGTTTGTACTCCGCCAGTCGCGTGCGCGCGAACTGCTGGAGTTCGGCGGCGAGCTCGCTCGTCTGCTCGATACCCGGGCGAGACACGACGTATGCGAGCGGCTTCGTCAGTCCATCTTGATCGGGTCGTCCGACCACACCGCATGCCAGCACGGACGGATGTTCGAGCAGCGTGTGCTCCAGTTCCGCCGGGCTGACCCACAGCCCTCCAACCTTCAGCATGTCGTCGGATCGACCGGCGCACCAGTAGTAGCCGTCAGCATCCTGATAGTAGTGATCGCCGGTCCGTATCCAGTGTCCCTCGATGGTCGCCTTCGTCTGCTCGTGCCGGTTCCAGTAGTACGCACATGTGGAGTCGCCCTTCACGAGGAGGCTCCCGATCTCACCGACGGCGACCGCAGTCCCGATTTCGTCCACGAGCTTCGCCTCGTATCCAGGCACGGGGACACCACTCGAACCGGGGCGAGCTTCCCCACGCCGATTGGAGATGAAGATGTGCAGCACTTCGGTCGAGCCGATGCCATCGAGGATCTCGACGCCGAACCGTTCGGCGAAGCGTGTGAAGATGGCCGGTGGCAGCGACTCGCCGGCGGACACGGCGCATCGAATGCTCGACAGATCGAACTCTCGAGAGTCGTCGCGGTGAGCGAGCAGCATCGCGTAGTGGGTCGGCACCGAGAAGAACAGCGTCGGCCGATACCGTTCGATCAGGTCGTAGACGACCGGAGGGGTGACCGGACCCGGCCACAGGATCGTCGTGGCGCCGACCGCCAGCGGGAAGTACATCGCGTTCCCGAGCCCGTAGGCAAAGAACAGCTTTGCCACGCTGAAGCAGCGGTCCGACGCATCCATGTCGAGGACGCCTCGAGCGTACCCCTCGGCGCACACCTGCATGTCGTGCTGCAGATGTACGCAGCCTTTCGGACGTCCGGTGCTGCCTGACGAATACAACCAGAATGCCGGTGCGTCACGATGGGTCGGCTCGGCCTCGAGGTCCGGCGAGGCACGACCGAGCAGTGCAGCAAACTCGATCGAGCGATCGTCACCGGCGCCGCCCACGACGACGACATGCCGTACCCAAGGACATCTCGGGACGACATCGACGATGCGAGGATGGAGAGGCGCGCTGACGATGACGACACTCGCGCGTGAGTCGCGAAGCACGAAGTCGTAGTCCGCCGGAGTCCAGAGGGTGTTCGTGGGGATGGGGACAGCGCCGATCTTGATCGCACCGAAGAAGGCGAACACCATTTCGGGGCCGTCGAGCATCAACAGCAGCACGCGATCCTCAGGCCGGACGCCCAGCTCGTTCCGCAACGCAGAACCTGTCCGGTTGACCCCCTCGTTCAGCGCGGCGTAGGAGACGCGCCGGCCTTCGCACTCGATCGCGATCGCGGTGCCGCGGCCCTCGGCGACATGGCGATCGACGAAGTAGACCGCGGCGTTGAAGGCCTCGTCGGCTGTGGTCATGTCGAGCTCTACCCCGACCTCCGATCGCCCGGACTCTACACTCGGACGCCCGATTTCCCAAGACAGAATTTTGAACGACTGTTCCAATCCGCAATCTCGTCGATGTAGACTACGCGCCTCGCGGAGGAGTGGAATGATTCGACGGATCCTGGTCATCGCGTCGGCAACACTCGCCCACGTGACAGTGCTCGCTCAGGGTGCGAGCGCCGCCGGTGCAGCGTGCGCCGACCTCGCGGCATTGTCACTTCCTGGAACGACGATCACCGCGGCGCAGGAGGTTCCCGCAGGCGAGTACGCGCCGCCTGGGGGTGGGAAGCAGACCGGCCTGCCATCGTTCTGTCGCGTCGCGCTCACAGTTGCGCCTGCGATTCGGATCGAGATCTGGCTGCCGAAAGATTCGTGGAACGGCCGCTACCGCGGTGAAGGCGGTGGCGGCTATGCCGGCCAGATTTCATATGCCGGTCTTGCCGAGGGCATCCGCCGTGGCTACGCAACAGCGAGCACCGATACAGGACACCCCGCGTCAGCGGGAGGCACGTTCGCGCTGAAGGCAGACGGCAGTCTCGACGTGCAGTTGATCGGCGACTTCGCGGAGCGCTCGCTGCGCGAGCTCGCGGTCAAGGCCAAGGCGGTCATCAACGCGTACTACGGCAAAGCGCCAACCTATTCGTATTGGAACGGCTGTTCCACCGGCGGCCGACAGGGACTGATGGCGGCACAACGCTTCCCAGAGGAATACGACGGGCTCGTCATCGGCGCGCCGGCCATCAACTGGGACCGCTTCATCCCCTCCGAACTGTGGCCGCAGATCGTCGTCAACAAGACCGTCGGCGCACCGATCAGCAACGAGAAGCTGACTGCCGTCACGAAGGCGGCGGTCGCGGCGTGTGATGCGAGGGACGGCGTCACAGACGGCATCATCAACGACCCCCGAAAGTGCACGTTCGATCCGGCGGCGCTGGTGTGCAAGGCGGGCGCTGATTCGCCCAACTGTCTGAGTCCCCAGGAGGCCTCGGCGATCCGCAAGATCTGGAACGGCCCGACCGACGCGTCTGGCAAGCGTCTCTGGTTCGGGCTGGAGCGCGGCACCCCGCTGAACTTCCTCGCGGGGGGAATGCCATTTCCGATCACGCTCGCGCACTCGCAGTACTGGATCCATCAGAACCCATCGTTCGACTGGCACACCTTGAGCGAGGCCGATTTCGAAGCGGAGCTCAAAGCGTCACAGCAGAAGTTCAATCAGGTGATCGGCACCGACAGCCCCAACCTGGCGGCATTCCGAAAGCGCGGCGGCAAGATGATCATCTGGCATGGCGAGGCGGATCAGCTGATCTTTCCACGCGGCACGCTGAACTACTTCGATCGAGTGATCTCGGAGAACGGCGGCGCCGAGCAGGTGAAGAACTCTGCTCGTCTCTTCATGGCGCCTGGCGTCGGACACTGCGCCGGCGGCGATGGACCGAATCCGGTCGGCGTCTTCGACGCGGTGGTCAACTGGGTCGAGAAAGGTGTCGCGCCCGATGTCATTCAGGCGAGCCGTCGGCGTCCTGACGGGACGATGCTGACGCGACCGCTGTGCGCCTACCCGAGAACGGCAAAGTGGACGGGCACCGGCAGCACTGATGATGCCGCGAACTTCGTCTGCGTCGATGGGGGACACCAGCCGGCGGATTTCAGGATCCGTCGCCCGTAGGCCTGGGCCATCACTCGTAGGGGCCGCCTTTAGGCGGCCCGCTGCAGAGATCTCAGTTGAAACGCACGTACTCGAAGTCGAGCGGCTGCCGATTGATTCCGATTCGCGGCGGTGCGATCCAGTTCGCGAACTTGCCGGGCTCGACCACGCGTCCGCTCATCAGCGACTGCACGAACGCATAGTCGCGTTCCGATGGTAGCCATGCACGGCTGCCGCGTTGCCACTCATCGTGCGTCAACACCCGCCCATCCGGGCCGATGTGATGACCGGCAAAGGAGCCAATCGCCCGGTGAAATCCCCGGTGCGGCAGCGTCAGCCGGTAGGGGAGACCGGCGTGCTCGATATGACGGTTCCAGCGATCGACACCGGCCTGCACTTCGCCGATGTAGTCGTCGCGGAGACGTGCGTTCAACGCCGATAAGGCGGGCATTTCCTTGCTCACGACGTTCCCACCCGCCACCTCACCCACGTCGTACATGGCCTCGGCGAGGATGTGATCGTCCTGAATCACGGTTTCGTGATAGCGGCCCTTGAGGCCGCTCGTGTAGAACGTCGCCGCGTTCGAAGAGACCTCCGAGCCGAACAGGTCCAGCGTCACGCTGTAATGGAAGTTGAGGTAGCGCTGAATCGTCGGCAGATCGATCACGCCGAGATCGCGTACCTGATCGGGATGCTCGATCTTGTGCTCCGCCATCACGTCGGCGGTCCGCTGCACGATCCGGCCGACGCCGGTTTCGCCGACGAACATGTGATGCGCTTCTTCGGTGAGCATGAAGCGGCAGGTGCGCGCCAGCGGATCGAACCCTGACTCCGCAAGGGACGCGAGCTGAAACTTGCCGTCGCGATCGGTGAAGAACGTGAACATGTAGAACGCGAGCCAGTCCGGCGTCGGTTCGTTGAACGCGCCGAGAATACGCGGGTTGTCCTCGTCGCCCGAGCGTCGTTCGAGCAGCGCTTCCGCCTCCTCGCGGCCATCCCGACCGAAATATCGATGCAGCAGGTACACCATCGCCCAGAGATGCCGCCCCTCTTCGACGTTCACCTGATAGATGTTGCGCAGGTCGTAGAGCGAGGGACAGCACATCCCGAGCATGCGCTGCTGTTCGACCGACGCGGGCTCGGTGTCGCCCTGCGTGACGATGAGACGGCGCAGCGGCGATCGATATTCGCCGGGCACGTCGCTCCACGCGGGACGCCCTTTGTTGACGCCGAAGTTGATCGGCCGATCTGCCTCGGGCGGCGCGAGGAAGATGCCCCATCGATAGTCGGGCATTTTCACGTAATCGAACACCGCCCAACCCTCGGGCTCAACGCTGGTGGCCGTGCGCAGGTAGACGTCGTAGCCGCGGCTCTCGGCCGGCCCCATGTCGTACCACCATCCCATGTACTGCGGCTGCCAGTGCTCGAGCGCTCGCTGCAGCACGCGGTCACGTCCCAGATCGACGTTGTTCGGAATCCGATCGCCGTAGTTGACGCTGCCTGCCATCGCGACCACGCCTCCGCCCGTGCTCCGTCGCCGGCTCCTGCATCGCAGGATTTGAACGAGCGTTCCAAATGCTAGTGGCAGGTTGACAACCGGTCAACCACATCATCGTCGATGACGATGTACGCGTACGGGCTGACAAGTTCATACAGTTTCGTGCGTCAGGCGGCACGGCATCCGGCTGACTTGCGCGCCGGCTCTCACAGATTGATTGGCATGACACTTGAGTTGGGAGCCGGTATGAAACAAGACACACTTCCAGATGACGGAGCAGTCTTCAAGCGGCGAGTCTTCCTCATTCAAGCGGGCAAGGCCTTTCCTGTCGTCGCCGGTGCGTTGTACTTGATTGGATGCGACGAAGCGACCGGTCCCTCCGCGGTCGCCGATATCTTCAGCACGTCAACCCTCGTCAATTCGCACACGCACTCGGTCAATGTGCCGTCGTCGGACCAGCTCCACCCGGACATGGTGCTGTACACATCGTCGAACGAAGCCTCGCACGTACATCTGGTGGCGCTGTCGGCCAATCAGCTGACGACACTTGCCTCGGGTGGTACGGTGACCGTGAGGTCGACGAGCAGCAACGTCACCGGAGACCACACGCACGAGTTCAGGTTCCAGGGGAAGAAATCCTCCTGAAACAGGGTGTCGATCGGCATACGAATCGGCGGCTACAGTCCCGCCGATTCGAATGAGATTTCCATCGGCAGACCGACGTACTGTTCGGCCAGGCTCGTCATCGCCGCACGTGAGCCGGTGAGGTAGTCGAGGTCGGCGATCTGTCGCTGATGGTCGAACGCCGTTTCATCGGGCGAACGGTGCAGCGTCGTCGTCATCCACCACGAGAAGCGCTGGGCCTTCCACACCCGTCGAAGGCAGACGGCTGAATATTCGTCCAGCCAATCGGAGCGTCCGCTCTCGTAGAAGGCCTTCAGTGCCCGTGCGAGGACCAGCACGTCGGACGCCGCCAGATTCAACCCCTTCGCTCCGGTCGGCGGGACGATGTGCGCCGCATCACCGGCGAGAAACAGCCGGCCATAACGCATGGGCGCAGCGACGAAGCTGCGCATCGGCGTCACGCTCTTCTGGACGATGCGCCCCACCTGTGGCTTCCACCCGTCACGCGTCGTCATGCGCATCAGCATCTCGTCCCAGATCGCCTCGTCCGTCCACTGATCGATCGGCTCGTCTGGCGGCACCTGAAAATAGAGGCGCGTGATCGTCGGCGAACGCATGCTGAACAACGCGAAGCCGCGATCATGGTACGTGTAGACGAGCTCGGCCGAGGATGGCGGCGCGCCCGCGAGAATCCCGAGCCAGCCGAATGGATAGAGCCGGTCGTAGTTCGTGAGCGCGCCGTCAGGAATCGATTGACGGCAAACGCCGTGAAAGCCGTCGCAGCCGGCGATGAAGTCGCAGCGAATCTCGTGATCGGTCCCGCCCTGCCGGAAGTGGATCGTCGGACGTGAGGAGTCGAGTGCGCCGACCGAGACGTGCTCTGCTTCGAAATGGAGCGGTCGCGACGTCGCAATGCGCGCGTCGATCAGATCCTTGACGACTTCGTTCTGACCGTAGACGGTGATCGCCTTGCCGCCCGTCAGATCGGCCAGCGCGATGTGATGGCGCTCACCGCCAAAGCTGATGTAGAGGCCGTCGTGACGCAGCCCTTCGCGCTGCAGTCTCTCACCGACCCCCATCGCCATCAGCAGGTCCACTGTGCCCTGCTCGAGCACGCCCGCACGCACGCGATCGATCACATAGTCGCGTGCGCGGTTCTCGACGATGACCGAATCGATGCCGTTGAGATGCAGCAGGTGTCCGAGCAACAGGCCGGCCGGACCGGCGCCGACGATGCCAACTTGCGTGGTGCTCAATATCCAGTGCTACATGCAAAATTGGCCGCGTCGTCCGTGCTGCCGCGGCCTTTGTACTTTGCGACGAGCGGATAGGCGCAAAGCGGGCGCGAACGCGTCACGGCACCCGTCTGATCGCGGCGCATTGCCATCAAGTTCTCCGGCGCTCTGCCGTCCTCGACCCAGGCGAGCAGCGCTTCCAATTGACCGGTCGGCGCGGGTCCTGCGCCGCCCGCGCAATGCGCAACGCCAGGTGCCATGAACAGCCGTATGAATTCCGACGTCTTCTTCGGCCCTCCCATCTGCTGCTGGACTCGTGTGTAGTAGTCGATCGTCCCTTCCGCCGTGATCAGCTGATCGGCCAGGCCGTGCCACACGATCGCCTTACCACCGCTATCCCGAAATGCCGACAGGTCGGGGGCGTCGGTGCCGATCACGGCTCCGTACTGTTCGACGGACTGATCCCAGAAGCGCTCGTACGCGGAGGGCGTGACGGTGCCTGCGTCGAGCTTGGGGTCCTGCGCGAGGAAATAGCGGAACCAGTCCATCGTGATCGGGAAGGCCTGAGGCTTCAGAGGCGTGCCACGGCTGCTCCACAGAGCGGTGAGGTCGGCTCCTCGCAGCAATCCGTACCAGAGGAAGCTGCCGTCATCGCGACGAGGGCCCTCCCACAGCTTTCGGATCACGTTGACATCGGCCTCTGTGAACGCGCCGCAATCTCCTGCGCTCATGCCGACAAGCGGCTTGGGATCGTAGGTACAGCGTTTCGGATCTTCGATGACGCCGTCTTTGACACCGTCGATCGAATCGCAGGCCGCGATCGCCGCGGCCGTCGCGGCGGCGAGCTTGCAGTTGGCGACCGGATTGCCCGTCGCGTTCATGAGCACGGGGCCCCAGAGCTGCTGCGGATGAAGCCGGTTCCAGTTGATCGCGGGCGCGCCCGCGACGATGCCGTTGTAGTCCTGCGGGTACCTTTGCGCCTCCATCAATCCCTGACGCCCACCTGTCGAACAGCCGGTGAAGTACGAGTAGCGTGGCGGCGCACCATACATCGCCTGCGTCAGCGCTTTGCCGGTCACCGTCATCTCGTGAATCCCGACATGGGCGTTGTTGCGAATGCGCTGCCAATTGAGACGGCCGTTCGCATCCAGCGCGAAGCTGCCGCTGCCTCCCTCGTGTCCGGTGTCGGTTGCACCAGCGGCGTAGCCGAGAGACACGGGTTGATTCACGCCGCTCGCGTTGCCGCCCAGGAACCCTCCTCCTCCAGTGCCAAGAAAACGGCCGTTCCAGTTCGACGTCGGGATGCCGATCCAGATCCGGACCTTGTCCTCATTTGGCGGATGCGTGGTGATCGCCGTTACTCGACAGATGCCGGGGTCTTTGGGATCAACAGCGGCAGACTCGATCGTGGTGTTCGGCAACGCAATCTTGGCGAGGCTCTCGCACGATCGCACCGGCTTGGCGTTCGCGACCAGCGGCTTGGGGGCGGTCTCGGCCACGGGAGGCCCAAAGCCACCTGCTCGTCCACCGCGTCCGACTTGCGGGCCTTGCCCGTGCGCCGCTGTCACGATGAGCGCCATTAGAGACGACGCAAGAACGCACGTACGATTCACTCGTTTCATCGTCTACCTCACGGCTCGCCTGAAGCGGCCCCTCCGATCACCCGCCGAAGCGATCATGACTCCAGAAATGGCGCGGGCCCGCTTGGCGGCGTCAGCCACTTGTGATCCTTGAACACCGCGGCCAGCTGTTCTCGCAGCCAGCGACTGCGCGGGTCGTTGTCGAATCGGCGGTGCCAGTGCAGCTTCAAGTCGTATTGAATGTCGAACGGCGGCAGCGCCGCCGCCACCTGCGAGGTGAGCGACGCAAAGCGCGTCACGACCGCGAACGGCAGCGTCGCCAGCAGCTGCGACTCCATCACGATGAACGGCGCGCTCAGCACATGCGATGTGTACACAGCGATCTTGCGACGCATCTTGCGGCGCTCGATGAACCGCTCGAGCACGTCGAGACTGCGGCCCTCGGAATGCACGACGATATGTTCGGCGGCCAGGAAGCCCGACACGGTGAGGCGGCTCCTCCACAGTGGATGCCCGACTCGCATCAAGCAGGCGAAGCCGTGTTTCGAGAGACGGCGCTGACGGAAGTTGCGCTGCGCGAGCGCAGGAAAGTAGCCGGCTGCGAGATCGATGTCGCCCGTCTCGAGGCCCTGCGCAAGCTGCGAGTCGGGCACCGAAACAGTTCTCACGGGGCACCTCGGCGCGCAGGCGTGGAAGTGGTCGACGATCGAGGGGAAGAACGCCATTTCCGCAACATCCGAGACTGCGAGCGTCACAGGCCTCGTGCTGGCGACCGGGTCGAAGCGCTCGCCTCTGAGCAGACCCTCCTGCAGATGCTGCAAGTGCGGACGCGCGGCACGGACGATCGCATGCGCGCGTGGCGTCGGCACGATGCCGCGAGGGCTGCGCACGAAGAGCGGATCGTCAAATGTTTCGCGCAAACGACGCAGCGCCTTGCTGACCGCGGGCTGGCTCATCCCGAGCTGTCGCGCCGCACGGCTGACGCTCAACGCGTCGTACAACGCTACGGCGATGGGCAGGAGATTGAGATCGGGGTTCTTCGGTGGCACGCGTTATTGTCAGCCCGGCCTCCTCCTGACGACTACCGCGAATGCTTCGAGAAGAACGCGAAGAGATCGGGCTGGCCGGATGTGATCACGCTCCCGTGGTCTCCCCCGGGGACCTCGATGTATTGATAGGGCATCTTCAGCGATTTCATGACCTCGACCCACGTCCGCGACAGCGATACGGGCACCGCAGTGTCCATGTCGCCATGCACGACGATGACGGGCATCTTTGGAATCTTGCTGAGCGAATTTGGATCGAGGCTGAAAGCAGCTGGCGCCAGGACACCAATCGCGGCCCACTTGTCCGGGTACTTCACCGCCAGGTAGTAGGTGCCGGCGCCACCCATCGAATGACCCATCAGATAAGTGCGTTTGTCGTCGACCTTGTATTCCTTCCGGACCAACTCGAGGACGTTGAGCACGTCCTTCTCACTGAGCTCTCGGAGATTGGGAGGATCGTTGGCCCCTGCAAACGCGCCCCGAGGCGGCCCTTGCCGCGCCGGGGCTGTAGGTGCGCCGCTCGGATTCTGCTCGGCGTTCGCCGTTCGACTATCGCTCACCGCGCCCCGCGCGGAGTCGAGGGGCGGCGGGCCTCCACGACGCGGCCCGGCGGGAATGCCGTACCAGCCACGCGGGTTGTAGCCCATTGGCGCGACCAGGATGTAGCCGCCGGCCTCGGCCAGGTCCAGTGCGTTCGGACGCATCATCGTCGTGTGCGTCCCACCGAGCCCGTGCAGCGTCACGATCAGCGGCGCCTTTTTGTCGCGCTTGACCTTCGACGACACGAAAAGGGCGTACGGGAGGTCTTCGTTGGTGTCGGCAAAGTGATAGGAGCGAATCTGGACCCGCGGATCGAGAGGTGCCGATCCGCGCCCACCACGACCAGTGACCGCACCGCGCCCGGCCTGTTGATCGGGCTGCTGCGCAGACGCGATGGGAGCAACGGCCCACGCGATCTGGACGCACCATGCCAGCACGGCGATACGCTTCATCTTCATGACGGCTCTCCGTTCGAGTGTGCGCCATGAGAGTCGCCGGTCGACACGATCGTGTCAATCGCGAATATCCGTTATGCGCATGCGGAATACGGGTGGACTCTGCCGTCGGATTCAAGGACGATCTGCCGTTTCAGCCATCAGTTCCTCGAGCGCGTGAAGGTGCCGTCGCCTCCCGGCTTCAAGCCAGAAACGACATCAGCTCCGACAGCGTCTCGTCCGGCACTTCTTCCGGCAGGAAATGTCCCGCGGGTAGCGCCTTGCCTCTAACGTTGGTCGCGTGCTCGCGCCAGATCTTCATGACGTTATAGAGACGACCGACCGTGCCGCGCTGGCCCCACAACACGAGCAGCGGGCACGTGACCTTCTTCGATCCATCCGCGCCCGAGTGCTCGAGATCGATAGATGCTCCCGCGCGATAGTCCTCGCACGTCGCATGGATCGTTGCCGGGTCTTTGAAACAGCGCAGGTATTCGGCAAACGCCTCGTCACTGAAGGCGGCCGTGCCGCCGGCTGGACGCAGGAAACGCGAGCGCAGGTAGAACTCGGCGTTGTTGCCGATCAGCGTCTCGGGAAAGGGTGCCGGCTGGATCAGAAAGAACCAGTGGAAGTACTGCGTCGCGAACTCGCGCGTGACCGTCAAGTATGGCAGCGGCACGATGTCGAGGATGACGGCGCGGCTCACATGCTCCGGATGTTCCACCGCCATGCGCCACGTCACACGACCGCCTCGATCGTGGCCGACGACGGCGAAACGATCATGGCCGAGCGCGCGCATGACCTCGATTTGATCGAGCGCCATCGCACGCTTCGAGTAGTTCGCGTGGTTCTCGCCATCGGCGGGCTTGCTGCTGTCGCCATATCCACGCAGATCGGTCATCACCACCGTGAACCGCTGCGCGAGCCGCGGCGCGATTTTGTGCCACTCGACGTGCGTCTGCGGATAGCCATGCAGCAGGAGCAGCGGTGGACCGCTGCCACCGACCAGCGTATGGATCGTCGCGCCTGACGTCTGGATCCGTCGCGCGACGAACCCGGGAAGGAGAGTCCACTCGTCGATCTTGGTCAAGTACGAGGCTAAGATACACGCCCAGGCGGCGACCGGTCACGCGGGAGGTCAAATCATGACGCGAGACAGACGCGAGGACGCTCCAACGAATGAAGTGTCCCGCCGCGAGGTGTTCAAAGCGGCCGTTGCGATCACCGCAGCGTCATTCGTCCCGCGGGGCGCCGAGGCGGCTCAACGCCCCGCGTCCGCCGAGGATGCCGGCACGCTGGGACGCGCGTGGCGCGAAGCCCCGGCCACACGTCAACCGATCCTCCTGAGAGGGGGCACCATCGTCAGCATGGACCCCGCGGTCGGCGACTTCGCCAAGGGGGACGTGCTCATCGACGGCAAGAAGATCGTGGGCGTCGGCACGCAGGTCAAAGCACCGGCCCGGGCGCAGGTCATCGACGCGACGAATACGATCGTCATCCCTGGGTTCGTCGATGCGCACCGCCATTCGTGGGAAGGCCAGCTGCGGCGCATCATTCCGGACGGCGCCATCGGCGATTACATGGCGACCACCCACAATGGGTTCGCACGCTACTACCGCCCTCACGATATCTATGTCGGCAATCTGATCACCGCACTCGGCTGCATCGACGCCGGCATCACCTGCGTCATCGACAACTCTCACAACTCGCGTTCAGCCGCACACTCGGATGCGGCCGTTCAGGCGCTCATCGATTCGGGGATTCGTGGTGTCCACGCCTCGGGCGCACCGCAGACCGGCGAATGGGATCGACAGTGGCCGCAGGATCTCGAGCGGCTGCAGAAGCGGTTCTTCACGACGACCGATCAACTGGTCACGCTGCGAATGTTCGCCGGGATGAACCGGGAACAGTGGGCCTTGGCACGCCGGCTCGGCATCCGGATCACGACCGAGTCGAATGCCGCGGGACCGGACTTCGATGAGTTCTTGAAAGAGAAGCTGATCCGCCCTGACAACACGTTCAACCATTGTCAGGGATGGCCCGACCAGATCTGGCAGCGCGTCAAGGACTCCGGCGCGACGGTCAACGTGTGTCCCAGGTCGGATTCACAGTACGCGCTCGGCGAAGGCGTCTCCGCATTTCAGAAAGCGCTCGACCACGGCCTGCGCCCCGGCTTCAGCATCGACAACGAAGTGTCTTACGGCACCGACATGTTCACCGAGATGCGGGTCGCCTTCCACGTGCAACGCGCGATGGCCACCTATCGCAGGGTCAACGGCGATGCGAAGTCCCCTGCGCTCGTCAGCGTGCGCCAAGTGCTCGAATGCGCCACAGCCGGCGGCGCCGCCTGCGCCGGCCTGCTGGATAAGTGCGGGACACTCACTCCGGGTAAAGAGGCGGACATCGTCACGATCCGGGCCGATGACATCAACGTCTATCCGTCGAATCATGCGATCGGGACCGTGGTGTCGGCCGCGGACGTGCGCAACATCGACACGGTGATCATCGGCGGCCGCATACGCAAGCTTCGAGGCGCGATGACCGGTGTGAACATGGAAAGGTTTCGCCAGTTGGCCGACGAATCGCGCAACTACCTGTTCACCAAGGCGGGCTATAAGCTGGACATCTTCTCGAAGAACGCATGATCGCAGCGCTGTTCAGGGTTTAGGAGGTTCCGAGTTCGCCAGACTTCCGGCAGAGATAGGAGGAGCGATGCGTTCGATGTCTGCCTTTAGCACCGTCTTCTTTGCTGCAAGCCTAATCGCTTCGCCGCTGGCCCAACAGCCCAACACAACCTTCGAAGTCGTTTCAATCAAGCGTGCGTCTTTTCCAAGAGATGATTTCAGGGGATATGTGTCTGGTGTGGGGATGTGTGGCTTTTGGAGATTTACGCCAGCCGGCAACCGTGTGTCCTTCGGTGAGGTGGACGTGTGCAGCCTCCTGCGCATGGCCTTCGACGTCACGGACTACCAGATTGTGGCGCCAGCGTGGATCACCGAGATCGATCCTTCCGTGTGGTTTCAGATCGACGCGCGAGCTCAAGAAGGCAAGTCGCTGACCTTGGATCAAGCCCGAGCGATGATGAGATCGATGATGGCGGATCGATTCAAGTTGACGTACCACTGGGACAAGCGACCCGCGCGGGTCTACGCGCTCTCGGTGAGTCCGCAGGGGCACAAACTTGGCGACCTGGAATCTCCATGTCAGAGACCGGACGTTCCGGCCGTCTTCAGTACGGCGGCTGGGCCGACCATGTGCATGTCGATTCCACAACTCATGGTGGATTTGCGCCGTCGAGTCGACCGTCCGATTATCGACAGGACTGGCTTAACCGGACGATATGCAATCGCTAGAAATTGGTCGGGTCGAGAGCCATGGGCGCCCGTCGACCCATCGGATGCATCAGTTTTCACAGCCGTTCGAGAACGGTTCGGCCTGAGACTCGATCCAGCCAACGACCCTGTTGATACGTTGATCATCGACCACATCGAACGGCCAACTCCGAACTGAGCCGTCCCACTACGCGTGTTCCAGCAAGGCGGACACGACGACCGTCTACTAACGAATTCGGGG
>DATFRP010000082.1:0-113029 GCA_035263125.1 Vicinamibacterales bacterium | reverse complement strand
TCGCCATCGTCGACCCGTGGATCCTGGTCGTGACGCCGATTCCGTTGATTGGCGCCGCGTTCTTCGCCTGCTACCTCCCCGCCCGGCGCGCCGCGGCGGTCGATCCCAACGTCGCGCTGCGCTGCGAATAGCCCCGCGCGTCAGGACGATGGACGCCATCGCGCGCAGCGGTGGCCTCGACGAGGAATTCGTCCTGCCGTTCGTGGTTGTCGTGCCCGGAACGGTGTTCGCAACGATCGCCGCCGCCGTCGGCAGGCTATCGACGCTCGGCTGGCGCATCGATATGATCTAACGGCGCCCATACGGCTCCCAGCCTCGGCTGTGCGCGCCCGATCGATCGGCTGCACGATTCGGCCGGCTTCTTCGGCAAAATCCAGAACTTCCTCGAAAGAGCCAGTCAGAGAGCGGCGGCTGCCCGCAGCCATCCCGATAGCGTCAAGGAATCGTTGGCCAGATCACCTGAGAGCCTACTCGCCGATCCTTCCGTTCGTAGCACGCGTCGCTGACCAGGACCAAGGGGAATCCTGTTTATCGGGCCATGACCACCGCCATGGTGCGCGCCTTCGACGTCTCCGCTGAAAACCCATACAAATGGGGAAACGATTAAGGCGATTTGCTCAGTGACGTTGACCACTTCGAGTGAGTAGTTGTGCGTGAACCGGAAAGGCCCGCCCATCGTCAGCTTAGAGCCGGTGAAGTCAGCGCGCAGGATGCGGATGGGCGCATTCTTTGGCTGAAAGAATTCGAGACGATTCACGATGCTGTCGGGACCAACGACTACGGGCGTCGTGATGTCTTCGGACTCCGGAAAGACGCATGGTGGTCGCGACGGTGTGCGCTCTTGACCAGACGCAGCAATGGACGTTGCGACAGATAGGGTTGCCACGACGAGGGCGAAGCGAAGATGGCTCATGCGACCTCCCAGGCGACACCGTCATAGTAGACCCGTGTTGCGGGCGTGCGGCCATTCGACGACGGAGCCATTCCTCTAAAGAATTTGAACTCCCGGTTGTCTGGTCCACCTTCCTTCGCTTCGCGCTTCGCGCGAACTTCGGATGGCAAGCCAAGCGAGCTCATAGATGCAGGCGAGCTCAGGCCATCCGCTTGCGAGCAACCTGACACGCGAAGGACTGCCGCAGTTCATCCGGCAGCCAAGTTGCTCCGCTAGGTGCGATACTGCTGAGCGTACCAGTCGCACGATTCAGAACGGATGTTGGCAGGAGAGTCTGGTATTCCCTGCGATGGCTGACTGATCTCCGTTTTTGCGTGTTGATTCGGCCAGTCTGAGAGGCCTTGCGTCTGCGATCGTTAATGTATATTGTACATATACTTTAGACAATGGCTGGCGCACTCCGCGTGTCGCTCAACCTCGAGTCCCCCACTCCCGCCTATCGGCAGATCGCCAATGATCTGCGCCGTCATTTGGTGGAGGAACGGCTCAAGCCGGGCGACCTGCTGCCGCCGGTTCGTCAGCTGGCAGTCGATCTCGGGGTTCACTTCAACACGGTAGCCCTCGCCTACAGGCTGCTCGCCGACGAGGGCTGGCTCGAACTGAAACGCCGTCGCGGAGCCGCGGTGCTGGAGCGGAATGCGCCGCGTGCCGTCGATCGCCGGCACGTCGACCATCTGATGCAGCAGCTGGGACAGATCGTCGCCGAGCTGCGCAGCGCCGGCATGAGCTCGCGGCAGATCTCGGCGGCGCTGCATCGCCTCGCGGAAGGAGCACGGTCATGACGTCCGCTTTCTGGGGCATGGCGCTCGTGGTAACGGTGAACGCCGTCTTCTTTCATGCGATGCCTCGCTTCAGCCGGCCCGACATCCTGTTCGGGGTGACGGTGTCCGAGGCGTTTGCGGCGGGCGCCGGACGCGCGCTCGTCTCGCGCTACCGGGCGATCGTCTGGATCGGTGCGGCGGCAGCTCTCGCGATCCTCCTGTTGCTTCAAGCGCCTCGGGACGAATCCGGACGGGGAGCGATGCTGATGACGGGTGTCATGACCGGCAGCATCGTGTTCGCTCATGTGGCGTGGCAGTTGGCGCGCCAGGAGGCGCGCGCGCACGCCGTTCCACCCTCGGACGTGCGCGTCGCCTCACTCGTCACGCGCGACACCTCGCTGCCGGGTGGAGTGCTGTTCGCTGCCGGGCCGTTTGCCATTCTGCTGGCAACGGCGCTGCTCCTGTACACGTACCTGGACGATGTGCCGGATGGTCCCGACACCGCCAACCCGTTCGGGCAGCTCGCGTTCGGCGCCATTCTCGTCGCCATGATGCTGACGATGGCCTTGACATTGACGCGGCGATCGCGACAGATCGCGGTTGACGGCCCGGCCGCGGCAGTGGAGCAGCGGTTCCGGCGCGTCAACGCTCTCGGCCTCGTTCTGGCCGGGTACGCCGCTGCGATTTTGATGTCCGCCGTGGCAGTCAAATCGATACCGGCGCTCGGCGACACACTGAGCGGGAGGTGGAGGTTCGTGCTGCTGCCGCTCATGCTGTTCAATTTCGGAGCGACCCTCTGGATGCTCCGCGTCGGCCAGGGCGGTTACCGCGCAGTCGCGCCTGCTGCGCGGCGGGAGGTTCGCGGAGACGCCACACCCGACCGCGCGTGGATATTCGGCGTGTATTACGTCAACCCGCGCGACCCGGCCATGTGGGTCGAGAACCGTTTCGGCCTTGGCTACACACTGAACTACGGCAACTGGCGCGCGTGGCTGCTGATCATCGGCATGATGCTGGTACCGATGGTTGCCGGCCGCCTGTTGTTCTAAAGAGCCCGATCATGCGCACGCTGATCTGGTGTCTCGCCTTGTGTCTGAGCGTCCTCGTCGCGCCGGCGGCAGCTCAGGTCGACGAGCAACGCGCACAGGAGTGGTTCAAGGACGTCCAGGCGGTCTGCGAACGTGAGGGCGTACGCCTCTGGGGCGTGTCGCTGTGCGCGCCGATGGTCATCGCCGACCCGCGGACGCAGACGATCGCCACCAGCCAACCGGCGCCGGAAGGGCCGCGCCCGCAGCTGCTGATAGGCATGAACGCGCCGATCCAGTGGGGCGGCGTGACGTGGGGGGCGTACAGCTGGGACACGCTCGTCAACGCGCCACCGCGTGCCCGCAAGGCGATACTCCTCCACGAGCTGTTCCACGGCGTCGTTCAACTGAAGCTCGGACTGGCGGCCGACGAGATGTTGAATGAACACCTCGACGCGATGGATGGACGGTATTGGCTGCGTCTCGAATGCCGCGCCCTCGCGCGCGCGCTTCAAGCATCCGGAACGCAGCGCACCACGGCGGTCCGGGACGCACTCGCCTTCCGGCAGGCGCGGCGCATGCTCTACAAAGGCAGCGCCGAGAACGAGCGTGCTCTCGAGATCAACGAAGGCGTCGCGTCGTATACCGGCACTGCGGCCGCGGCAGACTCCGTGGCCGACGCGATCGCCAGTGCGCTCGAGGCACTGTCCGGGGCGGAGTCAGGGGAAAGTTTCGTTCGCACGTTCGCGTACTTCACCGGCCCGGCGTACGGCGTCCTGCTCGACGCCTCATCTCCCGACTGGAGGCAGAGGATCCGCAAAACCGACGATTTCGCCTTGCTGCTGGCGGCCGCGCTCGCCGTTCAACCGGACGCGGACGCCGCAGGGTCCGCCTCCCGATACGGCGGTGCCGAGATCCGCGCCGCCGAGGAGCAGCGCGAACGAGGGCGCCAGGAACGCCTCGCCGAATTGCGCCGGCAGTTCGTGGACGGTCCGGTGCTCATGATTCGCGGTGGAGGCGGCGGCAGTTTCAATTCCATGGGCGCCGTGGTGATTCCGGATGTCGGGACGGTGTTCTTCGGCCCTTACTCTCGCAACACAGAATCGGGCACGCTGCGGGCCGAGAAGGGCGTGCTGCGCGAGAGCAATGGCAACGTCCATCGGGTGCCGGCACCCGTGCGCCGCGACGACATGACCCTCGTTGGCGACGGCTGGACGTTCAGTGTGAAACCCGGATTTGTGATTCGCGAAGGCCCGCGACGCGGAGACTACGAAGTCGTCAAGCAGCCGTGATTATTCGCCTGCCTGTCACGTACATGTCTTCGGCGCTCGTCCACTCGTGCGGGATGTTCCGCATCATGAGACCGCAGTCGAAAGAGATTGACCCGGCGGGAAACCTCCTTCGATCGTCAAAGTAGCTTGAGCACGACTGCTCGACGACCAGCGGTTCCATCTGCCATGAATCCGTGTTGAGGACGACACCATCGAGTCGGTTTCCGGACGACGTGACCGAGTAGCCGACGCTGCCGCGCTCGAAAAAGGCGGAGGCTTCGCTCACGGTCGCGAAGTGCGAGGTCGCAGGCAGTTGGTCGGCGGTGCGCGCCACAACGTCGACTTCGACCTTTCCGTCGTCGGATCGCATGTGGAGCGCGATGCGCTGCTCCTCCTCTGTCACATGGAATGTCGCGCGCCGATGTTCGCCAGGAAAGAGTCGTCCGCCTGCAAGATGATTCACGAGAGAACCGGTGTCGCGCCGAGGAATGTAGACGCCTTCATGTGAACCGGTCTTGTCGTCCCACACCACCGCGATCCGGTGCGCCGCATTCTCGCTCGACAGACCGAGGGCGAGCGGAAATCGCCGAGGGCGGATGTCTTCGAGGCGAATGAGACATATGCCGGCGATGGCGCTGTTCTCGTGCAGTTTCGGCCGAAACGGGGGCGGCAGCAGACGGCTCATCGCCGTTGGGTCGACACGGTAGTTGATCAACAGCCGCCGTTTGATCGTTCCGTGAATCCTGGGAAATCGCATACTCCCGCCTCGCTACCCGTCGATGAACCAATGAACTATGATTAATATTAATGAACATGTTCACCGAAAATGTCAAGCGCCGAAAGCGTGGGAGTGCGGCCGCGGCGTGAGGGAAGCATGTTTCTGCTGAGACGTCCGAGTCGGCGTGAGATTGAACGGTTTCTCGATCGTTCTCGCCGCCTGCCGTTGTCATACGGCCCCACCGGAACCGTCAGACACGGGTCGGCTGCGGATCGAGTCGGCGAACATGTCGTCACGATCGGCCACGGCAAACCGGATTTCGAACGCGCGCGCCTCGCTCTGGCGGCCTGGAAGCACTTTGATCTCGGTTGGGTAGAGGCCTATCCGGCGCAGCTATCTGTCGAGGCCGGGACAGATGTCGCCGTCCTGATTCGACACCTCGGCTTCTGGTCGTTGAATGGCGCTCGAGTCCTCTACCAGGTCGGCGGGTTCGAAGGCCAGGATGCATTCGGATTCGCGTACGGAACGCTCACGAACCACGCCGAGAGCGGAGAGGAGTTGTTCGAGGTGTCGATCGATCGGCAAAGCGGTGACGTCATGTACCGGATTCGCGTCGTGTCGCGGCCACAGAGTTCTCTGACATGGATCGGCCTGCCAATCGTGCGCCGTCTTCAGGCGCGCTTCCGCCACGATTCTGCTGTCGCGATGCGGCGTTCGAGCTCTGCACCCACCACGCTTCTCTCGCCCTCCCGGCGAGCGTCGGCTCGGCAAGGCCCACCTGAACCCTGAACCCTGAACCACGGCAACGGCTGCCTATCGGGTTATGCCTGAGCTACCGAAAGACCGAGCAGGGCTGTAAACGGTCAAAAGAGCCAGGCCATCAGTTCGCGGCCAACGACGCCTGCCGACGATGGGCAAGTGTCAGCCAGGCCGCGAGTTGTCGGGCTGCCTCTTCCGGGGTGGGGCCGTAGAAGGGCATCATTGCCGTGGGCATGCCCGGTAATCGACGGAGCTGGGCACGCCAGCGGTCGTTGACGGGCGTGACCTCGATGTGGAACGCACGCCCGGCTATGGTTTCTTCGAAGTGATGAATGGTCACAGGCGCTGGGGTTCCTGGTGTCGAACGAGTCAGTGATTTTACGCAGGCGTCACAGCTGATCAAGCGAAACGGAGCGCGAAGGCATCGTCCACAGGGGGTGAAGAAGACGATCATCGGAGGATCGTTAGAAAGAAAAATATGCGCTGTCAGGTTGTCCACAGGATTTTCACGCGCCATCCACAGGTTTTCCACAAGGCCCCGCTGGCGACAGCATCGACGAGGGCGGCTGAAGGGTAGAATGCGGGTTTACGTACGGACATGGCCAGAACGCTGAGCTTGTTCGTTTTGTGCCTCTGCCTGGGTGGGGCAAGTCGGGCGTACGCGGCCGAGGCGACACTTTTCCGTCTTTTTCTGCTCGACGGGTCGGTGCTCGTGAGCTATGGGGAATTCGCGCGCGTCGACGACCGCGTCGTCTTCTCGATGCCGGTTGGTGGAGGGCCCGAAGAGCCTCGCCTGCAAGTGGCCAGCGTTCGCGCGGCGCTGATTGATTGGGCGCGTACTGATCGCTATTCGGCGTCGGCCCGTTTCCAGCGCTATGCGCAGACGCGCGGTGAAGAAGACTTCCGAATCTTGAGCAACGAGGTGGCGCTTGCGCTGAACGATGTCGCGTTGAGCAGCAACCGTCAGCAGGCGCTCGAGTTGGCCGAGAAGGTGCGGCGCAGTGTTGCCGAATGGCCGAAGTCGCACTACGGATATCGCAACAACGATATACGCGAAATCGTCTCGGTGCTCGATGAAGCCATTTCGTCGTTGCGCGCATCGACCGGCGGCGCGGCGTTCGAGTTGTCGCTCGTGGCCCTGGCTGAGACACCGCCGATCGAACCGGTGCTGGGTATGCCGACGCACCGCCAGCAGTTCGATCAGATCATGCACCTGGCGGACTTGAACACGTCGAGCGATCGCGAGGCGCTGCTGCAGGCGGCCGTGTCGCTCGTGAGCACACCGACGTCGACGATCGGCACCAAAGAGGGCGGGCCCCTCAAGAAGCAGGCCGAAGGGCTGCTGCGTCAGGAGCTCGCGATCGATCGGAAGTACTCGTCGCTGTCGCAGAAGTACGTGACCCAGGCGGCCGAGTACGCCAGCCGCGCGGCGATCGCAGATATCGAGCGGCTCGTCGCTCGGCTTCCGAAAGAGGACGCCAAGCTCGGACAGAAGCGGCCGGAAGTCGTGGAATCGGTCAATAGTGCGGTGCAGTCGCAGCTGCTGGCAGCCAGGCGGCTGCGTCTGCTCCGCGATCAGTGGCAGCTCCGTCAGGCGTCGTATCGCTCGTATCAGCGCTCAGTGGCGTCCCAGATTCTGCTCCTGGTGAAGTCACAGCCGATGCTCGATTCGATCCGTCGTCTCGACGGCCCTCCACCGGATCGACTGATCGCGTTGCGGACGCAGCTCAGTGGCGGGGCCGAGCGGCTCGAGCGGGTCCGCACGCCGGAGTACCTGCGCGGCATCCACGATTTGCTGATCGGATCCTGGCGGTTTGCTGACAACGCGGCGAGAGCACGCGTCAAAGCCATCGAAGGCGGCGACCCCGCCGCGGCGTGGGAGGCGTCCTCGGCGGCGGCCGGTGCGCTGATGATGCTCGCGCGCGTGCAGTCAGAGATTCGCGAGCTGATCGAACCGCCCCGGCTCGCGAAGTAGCGCTTTGGGCCGAGAGCCTAAAGCCCAAAGCCTAGCGCCCAAAGCCTGGAGCTCCGTTTACCATTGAGCATTGACCACTCCCCGATCGACCCGCCTCGTACGCGTCTCGAATATCCAGTCGTTTCGTGAGGCGGTCGTCACCCTCGCCTGTGAGGGGTCCCCGCTCGACGCCCGCCATCGCCTGATCGTCGTCGCCACACGCGCAGCGGCCGCGCATCTGACGCGCAGCATCGAGGACCGCGTGCTTCCATTACAGGGCGTCGCGGTGTTTCCCGACGTGGCTGCCTCGCGTGAGCTCACGATGCGACTTGGTGAACGGCTCGGTGCGCCGCGACGGATGCTCACCGGCGCCGAACGCGAAGTGCTGCTTGGCGTCGCGTGCCGCGCCGCGAAAGATGCCGGCGCGCAGCCGCCATTCCGGCTTCGCCCCGCGCTCATCGCCGAGATCCTGATCTTCTACGACGAGCTTCGACGACGACAGAACCTTGTCGACGATTTCGAACGGCGCGCGTTATCGCAGCTCGAGCCCGGCGCCGCCGGGGATAGAGGGGCGGAGCGCCTCGTACGACAGACCCGCTTTCTTGCTGCCGCCTTTCGGGAGTTCGAGCGGCGGTCGGCGGAGGAGGGGCTCGACGAACATCAGCTGCGCGACGTTCTCATCGCCACCATGGCGCAGCGTCCGTATCGGCACGTGGTGCTGACGGTCTCCGATTCGGCGTTTGATGCGCATGGGCTGTTTCCGGCGGAGTGGGATCTGCTCGCGCGTATCCCCGGACTCGAGCGCCTCGACGTCGTGATCACCGACCACATGCTCGCTGGGGCCTTGCACGAGCGCCTTCATCAGATGCTGCCGGGCATCGAAGAAGTTCGGCACGAAGAAGGCGGGACGTGCTCACGACCGCGATTGATCGCTCCCGAGGTCCGCCTGTCCGCTTACGCGACCGTTACGGCGGACAAGACGGCGGACACGTTGTCTGATCCGGCCCGCCTGAAGGCGGACACTACGTCTAGTCTGGTGAATCGGGCGCGCGATCGGGAGGACGAGATTGCCGGATTCGCGCGTCGCGTAAAGGCTGTGGCGCGGCAGGGCGGGATCTCGTCGCTCAGTCGCGTAGCCCTCGTCGTGAAGCAGCCCCTGCCGTATGTGTATGTCGCGCGCGACGTGCTTCGATCGGCGGGTATTCCCTGCCAGATGTTCGACGCGCTGCCGCTCGCCGCCGAACCGTATGCCGCCGCGCTCGATCTCGTCTTCTCGTGCATCAGCGCGAACGGCGCCCGCGTGCCGGCGATCGCGCTGCTGCGCTCGCCGCATTTTCAGTTTGCTCCCGACGATGAGCGTCACGCGCGCGATGTGGTGGCGCTCGATCGCGCACTGGCTGAAGCAGGGTATCTGGGTGACCTCGATGCGCTCGAGCGACTCCTTGATACATCGAGTGGGAAGACGGAGGGAACGGAGGTCCGACTGAAGGCGGACACTACGACTGACGCGGTCAAGAAGCCGGACACCGCGTACGTCAGGGCGGGACGGATACTCAACGCACTGCTTCGCGAGCTCTCGCCGTTGGCGACGCCTGCGCCGGTCTCGAGGCATCTGTCAGTGCTCATCGACTTTCTGCGACGGCACGATCGGCCGATAGCAGTCGACGATCCGCAGGCCATTCGCCGACTGCGTGCCAGAGGCGCGATCCACGACACACTGCGGGCGCTCGGCAACGCGTATGCGAAGTTCGACGCCGAGCCTGTCGATGCAGACACGGTCGCGGCCCTCGCGCGGCGATGGATCGATGGGCAGACATTCGCCCCGCGCACCGGACAAGCCGGTGTGCACGTGGTCGATGCCTCGAGCGCGCTGCTCGGGCGGTTCGAGCACGTGCAGCTCGCGGGCGTGATGGATGGCGAGTGGCCGGAGCGTCCGCGTCGCAGCATCTTCTATTCGGCCGGTGTTCTTCGCGAGCTGGGCTGGCCTGCCGAATCGGATCGTCTCGACGGCGAACGCGCCGCATTCGCCGATCTCCTGCAGCTGCCGAGCTCACAGCTCGTCGTCTCCGTGTTCACACTCGAAGCCGATGCGCTCGTGAGCGCTTCGTCCCTCGTCGACGAAGTGCCGCGCGCCGAGCTCGAGGTCGTTCACGACGCTTCGCAGTCGCATCAGATCTTCGACCACGAAGCGCTCACCTGTGATCCTGTCGACCACTCCGCGCTCGAGCCGGCGGCGCGCGAATGGGCGGCACGGCGGGTGGCACGGGCCAGGCCGATCGACGGGCGTTTCTACGGCTGGACTGATGCCCCCGCCGCGCGGGCCCTTTCCTTGAGTGCGCTCGAACGCTATCAGGACTGCCCGTTCAAGTTCTTTGCTTCCGACGTGCTTCGGCTCGAAGAAGCCCCAGAAGATGAATCGATGCTCTCACCACGCGCCCGCGGACGATTCATTCATGAAGTCTTCGAGCGATTCTTCGAAGCCTGGGATGCCCGCAGTGTCGGCGCGATCACCCATCGTCGTCTTGACGAGGCGCGGGCGCTGATGCGCGAAGTGGCGGATGCGCACCTCGCTCAGCTCCCCGATGCGGACGCCGCCCTCGAGCGGACTCGACTCTTCGGATCGGCCATCTCGCGAGGCATGGCCGATGTCGTCCTCGAGCATGAAGTGGAGCACCCGGCCGAAGTGAAAGAACGATGGCTCGAGTATCGCCTCGAAGGCGACTTCGCGTTGGGCTCGTCCGATGGACCGCGGGTCAACCTGAAGGGGGTCGCCGACCGCATCGATCTGCTCGACGGCCATCGTCTTCGCGTGTTCGACTACAAATCGGGCTCGGCGCCAAATCCCCGACGTGCGCTGCAGGTGGCGATCTATGCGCTGAGCGCTCAGGAGCGCCTCGCTTCGCGCGACGGCCGGCCGTGGACGATCGACGAAGCCGCCTACCTCGCGTTCACCGGGAAGAAATCTTACGTCCCGATCGTCGGCGTGGGCGGATCGGGGAGCGAGGCCGCGCTCGACGGGGCGCGACAGCGTCTGTTCGATGTGACCGACGGCATCGCGAAGGGCGCGTTTCCGCCGCGTCCGTACGAGCCGATCATCTGCACCTGGTGCGCCTATCCGTCGGTCTGCCGCAAGGACGACATCGATGCCGACTGACGTCTGGCTCCCGTTCGACGCCGAGCCGGAGACGGTCGAGTCGCGCATCGACGCGCGCGACCGCGCCGGCCGCGAGCGCGCCGTCGATCCTCGCTTCAACGTGGCGCTCGAAGCATCGGCCGGTACCGGGAAGACACGCATCCTGGTCGAGCGCTACGTCAATCTGCTGAAGGCTGGTGTCGATCCCGCCGAGATCCTGGCCCTGACGTTCACACGCAAGGCCGCGACCGAGATGCGCGATCGGATTCTGGTACGCCTCCGTGAGGCCGCGTCGCTCGGCGAACTCGCGCCGCGGCGCTGGCGGGAGCTGCGCGATCGCATCGGCGACGTCGCGATCAGCACGATCGACGCCTTCTGCCTCTCGCTGCTCCGCGAGTTCCCGCTCGAAGCCGATCTGGATCCCGGCTTCTCGGTGGCCGATGAAACCGAGGTGCCGCGTCTGGTCGACGAATCGCTCGATCGCGCGCTCCGTGTCTGTCGCGGACTTGCCCGCGACGATGAGCATGTCGCGCTCGTGTTTGCGCAACTGGGCGATCGCCGTGCGCGGCGAGGCCTCGCGACGCTGCTGCATCACCGGATTGCGGCGCCGGCGATCCTCGCTCGCTATCTCGATCGAGGCCCTCGCGACCTCACGATTGACGTCGCCGCACGGCAGGGCGCGGCGCGACTGCTCGATGTGTTCGGGGCGATGCGTGGCGGCATCGATCGCTTCGTCGAGACTGGACCGCTCGAGCCCGCATTTCAGGTGCTCGTCGATCGTCTCGCTGCCGTGCAACACACCGTGGCCGGGGAGGCACTCGATCCGGTCGGCGTGCACGCGGCGTTCGTTGGTGTGCGAGAGCATTTCCTCACCCAGGATGGGCAGCCGCGTACGCGGATGGCCTACACACGAGAGGATTTTGCATCGGCGATCGACTGGCAGACTCACCGCGATCTCGTGGTCGGACATGGCGCCGCCATCCTCGAGGCGCACACCGCGTATCGTCGCGATCTCAACGTGCTCGTCTCGCGTGGCGTCTGGCGCATGTATCGAGTAGCCGAGAGCGAGTATCGGCGAACGCTCGACGCACACGCGCTGCTCGACTTTCCCGATCTGCTTCTCCGGGCGCGCGATCTCCTCAGGCAGATGGAGGAGTTCGCGCGAAGCCGGTATCGGCTCGAATCGCGATATCACCACGTGCTGGTCGACGAGTTTCAAGACACCAGTCGGGCGCAGTGGGATCTGATCTCGCTCCTCACCGACTCGTGGGGCGAGGGCTCCGGTCTGGCGCACACCGGCGCGCTCCAACCCTCGATCTTCATCGTCGGTGATCGCAAGCAGTCGATCTACGCGTTCCGCGATGCTGACGTGTCGATCCTGCGTGAAGCCTCGCGTCATCTCGAAATGCTGAGGCCTGATCGCGATGTGCGGCGGTCGATCTCCCGGAGCTTCAGGTCGACGACGCCTCTCCTGGCGTTCGTCAACGATGTGTGTCAGGACGTCGAGAAAGCGCCGGCGCGACGCGACGCCTTTGTCTACGACGAAGAGGACCGCTTCCCACTGGGCGGCGATGTCACTCCGGACTCGGATGCGGTGTCGCTGATTGTCGGAGCGACCCCCGAAGAATGCGCCGAGGCGACGTCCCTCGAGATCGCGCGACTGATCGACACCGGTACGGTGGTCCGCGATCGGGAGACCGGCTTGCCCCGCGCCGTTCGCGCATCCGATGTTGCCGTGCTCTTCCGAGCGCGCGACAGCCACCGTGACTTCGAGGACGCGCTCGAGCGCCGCGGATTACCGTCTTACGTTTACAAAGGGCTCGGATTCTTCGACACCGACGAGATCAAGGACGTGCGCGCGCTGCTGTCATACCTGGCGGATCCCTTGTCGAGCCTGCACGCAGCGGCGTGGCTGCGATCGCGGTTCATCCGGATTACCGATGAAGGATTGCGTCGCCTGGCGCCGTCGCTGGCCGACGCCCTCTTGTCCGAGCAGGAGCCGCGCGGCGCCGCCTCGCTCGATGAGGAGGACAGGGACGCGCTGACAGCCGCACGACGTGCGTCACGGCGCTGGCGCGCACTGGTCGATCGCGTGCCGCCAGCCGAGTTGCTCGACATCGTGCTCGGCGAGTCGGCGTACATGACGGAAACACGCGGACCGCGCGCGCGTCAGGCCCGCGAGAATCTCAAGAAGATCCGCGCCATCATCCGCCGCCTGCAGAATCGCGGCTACGCGACGCTCGACCGGATCGTGTCGCACCTGGATCGGCTCGCGCTGGGCGACGAGGCCAACGCTGTGATCGACGCCTCCGATGCCGTGAGTCTGATGACCGTTCACGCCGCGAAGGGATTGGAGTTTCCGGTCGTGTTCGTCGTGAATCTGGCACGCGGGACCGGCACACGGCGTCCGCCGATTCGCGTCGCAACCGGCGAGGCAGGAGAAGACCCGTCGGTCGCCGTCGGCGACTATCAGTCGCGCGGGGACGAGGATTCGTCCGCGCGCGAACGCGAGGAAACGAAACGGCTGCTGTACGTCGCGCTCACGCGCGCACGCGATCGACTCTATCTGAGCACCGTGCTCAAGGATGGTCAGATCAAGCCGGGTCGGGGCAGTCTCGCCGAGGTGTTGCCGATGACCCTGCAGGCGTGCTTTGCGGGGGCAGCGTGCGGTACGACGCCGGTGCCTTGGACGGCCACGTCCGGGACGGTCCACTCGCTCGGTGTCTGCAGGGGATCTGATTCGGCCCGTGCCACGACCCGTGCCACGGTGCCCACACCCGAGGCGGTGAAGAGCGTCAGCGACTTCGCGATGCTGTCCGACGAAGAGGTCGCGCGTTCATCGGTGGCCGACGCGATCGCGACCGTTGATTCGACCCGTCCATCAGCGGGTCTCGAGTCCCCCCGCGACGCGCGTCGTCATGAAGCCGTCGAGTCGCATCGCCTCATTGGAACGCTCGTGCATCGGCTGCTTCAGCGCGAAGGGCTGCGCGATGACGTGACTGACGAATGGATGACCGACCGCATCGCCCTGCTCGTGCGATCTGACGATCAGCCGGATTCGATCGTGATCGACGATCTCCACACGCGCGCGGCCGCCGCCTATAAAGCCTTTGCTGCCGACCCGGACGTTCGCGCCATTTATCGATCGGGTGAGCCGCTGCACGAAGTGCCGTTCTCACTTGCCGTCGAGGGTCGAATCGTTCACGGGGCCATCGACTGCCTCGTACGAACCGCGCAGGCGGTGACGGTGCTGGAGTTCAAGACCGGGATACCCCGGCCCGAGCATGAGATCCAAGCCGGTCTCTATCGCCTGGCCGCGTCTTCCCTGTTCCCGGGGGTTGAGGTCACGGCGCGGCTTGTCTACGCCCATCGCACCCATTCCTGAGGTTTCTAGTGGTGTGTACTACCCAAAGCCGGACCGGCCGCTCCGTTGTCGCGGCCGGCAAATCGCGGTCGAGGCCGGTTGTGCGCGGTACTCTTCCAGTTGATACGGTCCACTGGTGCCCTTTTTTCCCAAAAAATCGAAGGCAATCCTCTTTTCTGCATTGCGCCGGCCTGACCCGTCCCATAGAATCGAGTTTGGGAGTGGTGTATTGACGACGAAACAGGAGACGCGAGTGGCGCTGACCTGTCCCAGCTGTGGGAACGACCAGAATTTCCTTGTGAAGACGCTGCAGATGCATGTCGTTCACCTCGATGACTCGAGGATCGAGGTGTCGGAGGAAGGACGTCCGGCCCTGCTCGAAGTGCTGTGCGACGAATGTGAGACGGCGCTGAATTTCGATGAAGTCGAAGAAGCCGTGCGGAAGGAGCTGCTGTTGACGCTCGGCGCCCGCTGAGCGCGTTCGACGACTATTCTTCTTCAGTATCCCCGGGTTCTACCTCCTCGAAATAGTCGCATTCCGGGCACACCCATTCGCGGAATCTCCGCGTCTTGGTTTGTGCTGTGCCAGGAACGCGATCAGTGAGTTCACCTTCCCGCACGTGCATCGATTCGCCGCACATCGGGCAGTCCTTGAGAGCCATTGACTTCTCCTGGAACGACCCCTATGGTACCAGCAAGATTCGATGCGACGGCACGCGTTCCACTACGACGGCGGCGATCAGATCGCGATTCGGGCGGCCGACGACGGCCGTCACGACGCGAGCTGTTTTGCCGACGACGTGATCATCGACTTCCCGTCGATGGCGTCCGCGCTCGATCGCATGCGACAGCCGTTTCTCGCCGACGAGCGTCCGACGAAACTGAGTACGACGATCCGGCTCTCAGGGGAGCAGGCGCTCGCAGGTGCGACCGTCCCGCTCGATGTGCCGCTTCGACGGCTCTGCCCCGAGTGCGGCGGGCGTGGCGAGTCGTGGACCGAGACGTGCGTGCGATGCGCCGGCATCGGAGAAGAGTGGCGGCATCACCCGCTTCACGTCACCCTCCCGGCTGGCGTCCCCGATGGCGCACGGTTTCAGTTCACCGTGACGCCCCGGCATAATTTCTCGACCCGCATCGAGCTTCACGTGCTCGTCACTTGAGCGTGGAACGGCACGTCCGTCTCCTCGGGATCCTGTCCAGTCTGGGTGGCAAGCTGGCCATGCTGATGGGCGTGTCGATGCTGCTGCTGGCGGCCGGTGCCCTGGCAGAGTTCGTGGAGTCACACGACTTTGCCGCGGGCGTGACCACCGCGGTGTTTGCGGTCGTCGGCGTCTTCGCGCTGATCTGGGGCGCGGCGCACGTCTGGGCGGCCGTGCTGCTGGATCGTCGACAGCCGTTTGGCCGTGTGCTGACGCTCGCGCTGGCCCTGGTCAACCTCGTTGCCTTGCCGTTCGGCACCGCCTTCGGCATCTACGCGTGCTGGACTCTACTGACCAATGAGGGCCGCCGCCTGTTCGAGCCGGCGCGGTAGTTTGGTACTTGGTACTTGGTGCTTGGTCCTTGGTCTCCGTCCTTGGTCCTACGTCCTAGGTCCGCCGTGGCCCAGTCGGCGCGCAGCAATGGACTAAGGACCCAAGGACGAGGGACGGACCAAGTACTAAGCACCAAGTACCAAGGACCAAGGGGTAAGATCGGAAGATGACCCCTACGCCCGACCGCGATGCGGTGCTCAACGCGCTTCGCGTCGTCGTCGACCCCGACCTCCGCAAAGACATCGTGTCGCTCGGCTTCGTGAAGGACCTGACCGTCGACGCCGGTCGCGCCTCTTTCACCATCGAGCTGACGACCCCGGCCTGCCCGGTCAAAGACCAGATGCGCGATCAGGCGACCGCCGCGGTGCGGGCGCTCGGCATCGCCGACGTCCAGGTTCAGCTCAGTGCAAAGGTGCGATCGGCTTCGGCTCCGGAATCGAACAAGCCTCCAGTGGCCGGTGTGAGGAACATCATCGCCGTCGGCGCAGGCAAGGGCGGCGTCGGAAAGACGACCGTTGCAGTCAACCTCGCGTTGTCGCTGGCGCGTTGCGGAAGTCGTGTCGGCCTGCTGGATGGTGACGTCTATGGGCCCAACGTTCCGATCATGATGGGCCTCAACACCCAGCTGGGCACCGACGGTAATCGGATCGTGCCTGCCGAGAAGTACGGCCTGCAGGTCGTGTCGATCGGGTTCCTCACCAACGACGACGCGCCGATTATCTGGCGGGGACCGATGCTGCATCAGGTCGTGCAGCAGTTCGTCCGTGAGGTGGCGTGGAACGATCTCGACTACTTGATCATCGACATGCCGCCCGGTACGGGTGACATCGCGTTGAGCCTGAGCCAGACCATTCCAGTTGCCGGCTCCATTGTCGTCACGACGCCGCAGCAGGTGTCGCTGGCGGACAGCCGGCGCGCGGTGCGGATGTATCAGAAGCTGAACATCGCCACGCTCGGCATTGTCGAGAATATGAGCTACTACAGCTGTCCGAACTGCCATTTCGAAACCGACCTGTTCGGACATGGTGGCGGTGAAGGGCTGGCCTCCGACATGGACGTCCCCTTCCTGGGCCGGCTGCCGATCTACCAGCCGATCCGGGAGGGCAGCGATGCCGGCATTCCGCTCATCGTGGCGGAACCGGCGTCATCGGCTGCCAGGGCATTCCTGACCGTGGCGGAGCGCACGGCGGCGCAGATCTCGATCGTCGCGCACAAGACGGCCGAAGCCAACAAAGGCAAGATCCCGCTGATTCCCGTCCGCTAGTACATCTGGTCTTCAGCACCATTCATGATGACGAGCGACATCGACCTGCCGTACACGAAGCGCACGCTCGCGAACGGTCTCGACGTGATCGTCCACGAAGATCGTCACGTGCCGATCATCGCCGTGAACATCTGGTATCACGTCGGCTCCAAGAACGAGCAGCCCGGACGAACCGGTTTCGCGCACCTCTTCGAGCATCTGATGTTCGAGGGGTCCAAGCATCACAACAGCGGCTACTTCGTTCCGCTGCAGCAGGCGGGCGCGCTGTTGAACGGCTCGACGAACACGGATCGGACCAACTACTGGGAGGTGGTGCCGACCAGCGCGATCGATCGCGCGCTCTGGATGGAATCCGATCGCATGGGCTTTCTGCTGCCGGCGTTGACACGCGAGCGATTCGAGACCCAGCGCGATGTCGTCTTGAACGAACGACGACAGAACTACGAGAACCGGCCGTACGGGATGGCGTCGATGGCGCTGTCGGCGTCGCTGTATCCGCCCGACCACCCGTACAACTGGACGACCATCGGGTCTGCTGACGACATACGTGCGATGCGGCTCGAAGACGTCCAGGCGTTCTTCCGGACCTACTACCACCCATCGAACGCGTCGCTGGTGCTCGCCGGCGACATCGAAACCGAACGCGCATTCGAGTTGGCCGAGCACTACTTCGGCGAGCTGCAGCCGGGAGTCCGTCCCGGCCGCCTGTCGCTGGAGGCCTCGCTCTCGAGCGAGATCAATCTGGTGCTCGAGGACCGCGTCGAGCTGCCCCGTCTCTACCTCGCGTGGCACTCGCCGCCGATGTTTGCTCAAGACGATGCGGAGTTGGATCTGCTCGCAGATCTGCTTGCAAACGGCAAGACCTCGAGACTGTATCAATCGCTCGTGTACGACACACGCATCGCGCTCGATGTGTCCGCGTTTCAGAACTCGCGCGAGCTCGGTAGCTTCTTTCTGCTCGCGGTGACCGCCGCGCCTGGACACGCGTTGAGCGAGATCGCGCCGCGGGTCGACGAGACGATACGTGAGGTCGCGCTCAGTGGACCGACCGCGAATGAAATGGAACGCGGGCTGGCGCAGGCCGAAGCGCATTTCATGTACCGGCTGCAGACGATCGGTGGATTCGGAGGCAAGTCGGATCAGCTGAACGCATATAACGTGCTGGTCGGAACCCCCGGTTTCTTCGGCACGGATCTGGATCGCTATCGCGCGGCCACACGCGAGTCGGTCACGTCGGCAGCCGCCCGACATCTCCGTGATGGCGCGCGCGTCGTGCTCGGCGTGGTCCCCCGCGGCCGCACCGAGCTGGCGATTGCCGGGGCCGAGCCGGTGTCGGTGTCCTGATGGGCGCCGATCGATCCCGGCTGCCTGACGTCGGTCCCGATCCGTCGTTCACGTTTCCGACGATCGCCAGGCATACGCTCCCGAACGGGCTCGCCGTTCGCACAGTCGAGCACCACAGTGTCCCCGTCGTGACCTTTTCGCTCCAGGTCGAGGGCGGTTCTGGTGCCGACCCGGGGGACCAGGAAGGTCTTGCGGCCGTCGTGGCCGACATGATGGACGAAGGCACCGGTGCGATGAGCGCGATCGACGTCTCGGACGCGCTCGCGCGGATCGGCGGTGACTACGACGTCGATGTGGGCGCCGATGCCACCGTGTTCACGCTGACGACGCTGTCCCGCTTTGCGGCGAGGGGCGCATCGCTGCTGGCCGATCTCATCACGCGGCCGAGCCTGCGTCCGGATGATTTCGATCGCATTCGTCAGTTGCGGCTCGATCGTCTGAGGCAACTGAAGGACTCGGCGCCGGCAACCGCCGAACGCGCGTTCCTGCGTCTCGTCTACGGAGCGCATCCGTACGGCCATCTTGCGATCGGGGCCGACGCCGCGCTGCGCGACCTGGCGCTCGAGGATGTGCGCGCATTTCACGAGCGACGCTTCCACCCGTCACGAGCGACGCTCGTTGCCGCCGGGGCGTTGTCGCATCAGGAACTGCTCGAAGCGGCGCAGCGCTTTGGCGAATGGACCCCGGATGGTTCGCACGCGCCACCGTCCGAGCCGGCGGCGTCCGACATCCAGCCGCCGCGGCACCCGTCATCGCGGCTGGCGATCGTGCCGCGCGACGGAGCGGCACAGTCGGAGTTGAGGGTGGGCCATCTCACGGCACGTCGGACGACGCCCGATTATCACTCGCTGGTTGTGATGAACGCGGTCCTCGGCGGGCAGTTCGTGAGCCGCATCAACATGAAGCTTCGCGAGGAGAAGGCGTTCACGTACGGCGCCAGGACCGGCTTCGATTGGCGTCGGGGACTCTCGCCGTTCGTCCTGCAGGCGAGCGTGCATACCGCAGCGACCGCAGAGTCGATTGCGGATTCACTTGCCGAGATCGAGGGGATTCGCAGCGCCCGTCCTCCCAGCGAGGCCGAGCTGGCATTGTCGAAGGCCTCGCTGACGCGGGGCTATCCACGCAATTTCGAGACGGCGCAACAGGTGGCCCGATCGGTGGCTCAGCTCGCGCTGTACGATCTCCCCGACCGGTATTTCGCCGACTTCGTGCCGTCGATCAACGCGGTCAGCGTCGATGACGTGACTCGCGCCGCGTCGAAGTATCTCGACCCGACCGCGCTGACGACGCTCATCGTTGGCGATCGCTCTGCTATTGCAGACTCGCTCGATACGCTCGCACTCGGCGAGCCGCGTCTGCTGTCTCACGAACTCTGACGTACGAGACGGAGTGTCCGGCTTCGTCCGGCCCTGGTTCTATCGTGACCGGGCCGTCATGATGGTCGTGCTACGCTAGACGATCGTCACGGCTCCACTGCATTCGAGTGTTCCCTGTTGAACGTGACCGAAGATCTCGCTGAAAGTCTGGATCCGGAGCGCGGCGCGAATCGCGTCACGAGCGTCGCTGTGCTCATCGGGATCGTCGCAGCCGTCGTCGCCAGCGCGACGATCTGGCTCGTGCTCACCGATCCGGTCACGGTGGCCAATGCGGTGAACGAGGGCGAGGTCTCGCCGCTCGTCCGCCAGCTCGCGGACATCATCTACAACGCGCTTGCTGGGCTGCTTGCTTACCTGTAGAGGCAGGTAAGAAGTAGGGCAAGCAGGGCAGGTGAGGCAAGTAGGGCAGGTGAGGCGAGTAGGGCAGATAGGGCAAGGGTCAAAGGTTCTTCCGAAGGAACTTCGTCAGCACGTACCCATCGATGAACTTGAACGGCGCGACGCCGCTGCTGTAGTGCCCGCATGGAAGCGCGGTCACGTGGTGGACGATTCCGCGGCGCGCGAACTCGGCGACGAGCTGTTCGGAGAGGTCGACGGGAAACGTCAAATCGTAGCGGGCGTAGACCAGCAGCGTCTTGGTCTGGCCGACGCGATCGAGATACGAGAAGGGGCTGATCGGCCTCCAGAGTGTTCGCAGACGCTCGAGATCGATGTGGCCGTTCAGTCCCTCGCGTACGTGTCTCGTCGACAGCCCACGCCACACGACGTCGGCGAACCACGGTGAGACGTGGTTGAGCGCCTGCGCGCGGATCCGGGGTTCGTGCGCCGACGCGAGCATCGCGAGGCACGACCCCAGGCTCGTGCCGAGCACGCCGATGCGTTCGAATCCCTGCGACGAGAGCCAGTCGATCGCGCGCCGCGTGTCGAGCACCGCCTGACGGCACACCTGCACCGTTCGTGCGATGTTGGAGCTGACGATGTAGTCGGCTCGTGTGAGCTCGGGTGGCATGCGCGAGTCGTGATACGGCAGGCTCAGTCGAAGAGCCGAGATACCTAAGCGCGCGAGCAGCTTCGAGAGCCCGATGTGGCCCCCGGCGTCGGAGTTCCACTGCGGCAGCACCACCACCGCGCGTCCGCGCCCGGACGCAGGCCCCACAGGCTTTTCATCCTTCGCGGGAAACCAGCGTGCCACCACCGTGTTGTTCGCGGTGTGCGGCGTCACGAGCGCGCTTGGAAAACGCAGCGTCCCCGCCTCGCCGCTCTGGCGACGCGTGTCCCGGTCGGCCTCGCTGAACGTAAAGTCCGAGGTGGGCGCCGGTGTGAAGAACGCCTGCGTGTCTCGCATCACCTCGTCGATCCAGCGTTCGATATGCACTGCGGGATCGCTCGTGCCGTTCCCGTTGACGGGGATCCAGTCCTCGCCCCACTCGAACGGACGGACGACTCGGTCCTTTGTCACGTCGGCGAGGCGGCGTTCCCAGTTATGAAAGAAAGTCGAAATCACAGTTCACGGTTCATTGTTCGAGAACCGGCTCAATCGCCGATGCCATCTCCAGCAGCTCGCTCGTGTGTCTGCAGACCGTCTGCACACCGATGGGCAGGCCCTCGGTGTTGTGTCCGCATGGCATCGAGATCGCGGCGTGGCCGGTGATGTTGAACATCTGCGTGAGGCGGAGCATCACGTTGCGTACAGGCTCCTCGGAGCCGTCGATCGGGACCGTCGCGGCGCCCAGCCTCGTTGCCACAGTGGGCATCGTCGGCAGGAACAGCGCATCGCGGCCCTGGAGTGCGGCGTCGACCTCGGCAATCAGCGCGTCGCGTCCGCGCAGCGCCCGCACGTAGTCCTCCGCTAGGATGTAGCGGCCCATTTCAATCCGGAGGCGGACGTTCGGTGTGTAGTCGTCGGGCCGGCTGTCGAGCGTCGCCGCGTGGTAGGACGCCGCTTCCGGCAGCACCAGATGCACGTAGATCGTCGCTGCGTCGCCGGCGTGCGCGATTTCGACGTCTTCGAGCACGGCGCCGGCGCGCGTCAGCCGCCGGCAGGCGTCGTCGAACGCCGCGCCTACCTGTGGATCCATCATGGCAAAGAAGCGACCTCTCGGAATGCCGAGTCGAAGCCCGCGCAGGGTCCTCCGGGCGATTGCAGGCAACGGCGTCGTGCCGACGAGCGTGTGATGAAGCAGGCCAGCGTCTTCGACGGATCGGCAGATCGGGCCCACGTGATCGAGCAGGACGCTGAGCGGCACGACGCCGTCGATCGGGACCTCCCCGAGGGTGGGTTTCAAGCCCACCAGACCGCACACCGAGGACGGAATCCGAATCGATCCCCCCGTGTCGGTGCCGATCGAGCCGTACGCCATCTCGGCGAGCACCGAAGCGGCCGAACCGCCGGATGACCCGCCCGGTGATCGAGTGAGATCGAGCGGGTGATGAACAGGTCCGTAGGCGGAGTCTTCGTTCGTGGTGCCGAACGCGAACTCATGCAGGTTGGTCTTGCCGACGAAGATCGCACCCGCCTCACGAAGTCTCGCCGTCACCAGCGCGTCGTCCGAAGCGACATGCCCTGCGCGAACCCGTGACGCCGCGGTGGTCGGAACGCCGCGTACATCGATCAGGTCCTTCAACGAGATCGGAACGCCGTGAAGCGGCCCACGATACCGCCCGGCTTTGATCTCCTCGTCTGCGGCCTGTGCCTGAGCCCGGGCAGCGTCGGCCAGGGGGGTGATATAGGCGTTGATGGAGGGGTCGCGTTCAGCGATGCTGCCGAGACAACGCTCGGTCACCTCCGCGGCACTGAGCGTTCTGGCCTGGAGGCGACGCGAGAGATCACCAATCGTTCGGGGTTCAGCGGGCATTCGGCCTGAGGCGAGCATCGGCCGTGCCCGAGAGATCGCGGTTCCAGTCGGCAGCCCGCAGCGCTGCCGTCGACCGGGCGAGCCCCTCCAACAACGGGCGCAACGCGGGCAGACCCCGGCGTTCCGCGTCGAGGATGGCCTGTTGCAGCCACGCGGTCACCGTCATCGAAGGCACCACATAACCGTACAGTACCCTATAACTCTCCATGCGCAAGACGAAGATCATCGCGACGCTCGGACCGGCCTCCGACAGTGCATCCTCGATCAAGGCGCTCATTGCGGCCGGCGTGGACGTGTTCCGTCTCAATTTCTCGCACGGCACGAGGGAGCGTCATGGCGAAGTGATCGAACGGGTTCGTGCCGCCGCACGCGACAGCGGCCGCATCGTCGCGCTGCTCCAGGATCTGAGTGGCCCCAAGATCCGGACGGGCACGTTGACGCATGGTGCCGCGATCACGCTGTCACCGGGCGACGCGCTGCGGATCGTCGTCGGCGATTTTCCGGGCGAGCCGGGCCGCGTGTCGACGACCTATGCCGAGCTTCCCAAAGCGGTCAAGCCGGGTGGCATGCTGCTGCTCGATGATGGCCATATTCAACTTCGCGTCGACGAGGTGAGTGCGACCGAGCTGCGAACCACGGTCGTGGATGGCGGTACGCTTGGCGAGCACAAGGGGATCAACGCACCCGGAGTCGAGCTGCCCACCACGGGGATGACCGACAAGGACGTGCAGGATCTCCGCTTCGGCGCGAAAGCAGGTGTGGACTTCATCGCGCTCAGTTTCGTGCAGAGCGCAGCGGTGCTGCGCCAGGCGCGATCGCTGCTGCGGGAGGCCGGGGCGCCAGAGATTCCGCTCGTCGCGAAGCTCGAGCGCCCTGAAGCGATCGCCCGTCTCGAGGAGATCGTCCAGGAAAGCGACGCAGTGATGGTCGCGCGCGGCGATCTGGGGCTCGAGCTGCCGCTCGAGAGCGTGCCGCGTGTGCAGAAGGCGATCACGCATTGGGGACGGTCGCTCGAGGTCCCGGTGATCCTGGCGACGCAGGTCCTCGAGTCGATGCGGACGGAGCCGCGACCGACACGCGCCGAGGTCAGCGATGCGGCCAACGCCGTCGATGACAGCGTGGATGCGATCATGCTGGCTGGAGAGACGGCGGCCGGCTCGTATCCGGTCAAGGCGGCGCAGACGCTGGATCTCGTCATTCGTGATGCGGAAAAGGTCCCCGCCATCCGAACGCGTGAGCCCGAAACGCCGCGGAAGTGGAGCGGCCACTGGCACGCCGTGTGTGAAGCGGCGGTCACGCTGGCCGAGCAGAGCGATGCAGCCGGAATCGTGGCGATGACGCGCGGCGGGCAGACAGCACGGGTGCTCTCTGCCCTGCGTCCGCACGGTACGATATTCGCCGCGACCGAAGACGAACGCGTGGCGCGTCGGCTGACGCTCGCGTGGGGCGTCGTGCCGGTGTTGAGCGATTTGTCCGGTGACGTGGCCGATGCGGCAAGCCGGGTCGGCGCCGACCTCGTCTCACGTGGCCTGATCGAGGCGGGGGCGCTCATCGTCCTCGTCAACATCACCCCCGACCTGACGCCCGGGCCGACGAATATCGTCAAGATTCAACGGGTCTAATCCGGTTCCAGATACGATGCGAGAGTTTGCCCACAGCCTCACAATCCAGGCACCGCCCGCGGCGGTGCTCGACGCCTTCTTCGATCACGATGCGTTGTCCACGTGGTGGCATGTGACGCGATCGTTGTGCGTGCCCCGTCCGCTCGGCGTGTATGCCCTCGAGTGGGAGCCGACTGAATGGAAGGACGATGTGCTCGGTCGCCTCGGTGGCGCGTTCCGCGGCACGGTCGTCGAGTTCAAAGCTGGCCGCGAGTTCTTCATCGCCGATGCGCACTGGCTGCCCCCTGACGGCGATCCCGTCGGGCCGATGGCGCTCGAAGCGAGCTGCGCGCTCGTCGGCCAGCGCACGGTGCTGAAGGTCCGGCAGTCCGGCTGGGACTCGAGCCCGCGCTGGTCGCGCTACTACGAGCTCATCGCCACCGGCTTCACGCTGGCGCTCGAGGATCTGAAACAGTACGCCGAATCCCACCGGAAGGACTGAGACACGCCGACATGCACCCTCAACCGCTTGCGTACCGAGACCACGAGTTCCTCGAGAGCGAAGAAGCCCGCCCGCTCCGGATCCTCGCCGAGTACATCGAGCCGCTGCGCCGTTTCCAGGATCAGAAGATTCAGGACACAGTCGTCTTCTTCGGATCGGCCCGCATCCACAGCCGCGAGTATGCGGAGCAGGCGCTCGAGCGGCTCGAGCGTCGCTTCGGCGTATCGGAGAGCGCCGTCAACGAGCATCTGGCGCGCGGGCGCAAAGCGGTGGAGTGGTCGAAGTACTACGAGGACGCACGGAAGCTCGCCTATCTGCTGACCCAGTGGACGCGCACGCTCGGCGACCTGCATCACCGCTTCGTCGTCACGTCGGGCGGTGGTCCGGGGATCATGGAAGCGGCAAACCGCGGCGCATACGAAGCCGGCGGCAAGACGATCGGTCTCAACATCCGCCTGCCGTTCGAGCAGGGCGCAAACCGTTTCATCACCGACGGGCTGCACTTCGAGTTCCACTACTTCTTCATGCGCAAGTTCTGGTTTGCGTACCTCGCCAAGGCACTCGTGATTTTCCCGGGCGGGTTCGGCACGCTCGATGAGATGTTCGAGATCCTGACCTTGATGCAGACTGAGAAGCTGGCGAAGCAGATTCAGATCATTCTGTACGGCACCGAGTACTGGGATGCCATTCTGAACCTGGAGCCGATGGCCGAGTGGGGTGCGATCAGTCCGGCAGATATGAATCTGGTGACGCGCGCCGATTCACCGGAGCAGGCGTTCGAGTACTTGAAACTGCATTTGACGACGCATCATCTCGAGGCGCTGACGGAAGAACATCCGATGCCAGGGATTGCGAAGACCAGGTCCTGACGCAGAAGGAATCAGGATGCAGGAATCGGGATGCAGTCCTGAGCCAGGATGCAGGAAGCAGGAATCAGGATGCGGCCCTGATGCCTGCCTGATTCCTGGGACTTTGCCCAAGACTGAATCCCGAATCCTGCTTCCCGCGTTGTTCACTGCTCCGGTTCGAGCGATCGAATCAAACCGTTCAGCATTCGCCCAACTTCCTGGGCGTCTCTGATCAGCACGTCGGCCTGATCCGCTGGAATGATCTCAATTCGGGCGCCGAGTTCGAGTTGCGTCTCGAGTTCCGCGCCAGAGCCATGCGCAGTCCAGAGATGTTGGATGTAGTGAGCCGTCGAGTGACGACTTTTGCCTTCAGCAATGTTCGATGGCATCGACACCGACGACTTGCGGATCTGATAGCCAAGGACCATCTGGTCCTGCATCGGCAGTCTGCGGGCGGTCTTGTAGCACCGAACCGCCAGGTCCATCGACTTCTGCCACACTACAAGATCACGGAAGGATGGGATGTTGGTCATGCCTCGAGGAAGGCATGCGCTATGCCGCTTTACTTTCCTCGGAAACAACTTGAATGGGTCCGCCAAATCGCGGTTTTTGCAACTACGCGGGCGGCCGAAGTACGCAGTTCTTGCGATCACTCGCAGGCTGGTTCCTTGTGCCTGACACTTGACTCAGGCCTGCATCCTGCTTCCTGCATCCTGATTCCTGGCATGGTGCATCCTGGCCCAGGCCTGCATCCCGATTCCTGCTTCCTGATTCCTAGTAGAGCAGGTACTTCTGCCGCAGCCTCCCGAACGCGCCCTCGTCCTCCTTCCAACCCGAGGCGATCTCAGAAGCCGGCACTCCCGCTTCAATCTGCTGTCTGAGCTTCTCTGATCCCGCCAGGATGTCTATTGGCATCTTGTCGTGTTCGTACTCGTACGGCGGCTGGCGCCAGGCGAACTTCGACGGGTTGGTCTTGTGAAACATCGCCGCGAGTGCGACACCGGTGAGGACGGGTCGAAACGCGGCGCGGTCGGTGACATGGATCTGGCAGCCGCCGCACGGCTGCTTCGCATGCTTCTGGAACGTCGGCTCGAATACTGCCGGGCGAAAGAAGGCGCCAGGCAGCTGCAGCGCGTTCATGTCGCGCGCGAATCGCTCGGCCTCGATCCAGGGTGCGCCGACCAGTTCGAAGGGTCTCGTGGTGCCGCGCCCCTCGGAGAGCATGATGCCTTCGAAGAGGACGGTGCCTGGATACACGATCGCCGTGTCGAGTGTCGGCATGTTGGGCGATGGCATCACCCAGGGAAGGCCGGTCGCGTCGGCGTACATGTCGCGCCGCCATCCTTCCATCATGACGACCTCGAGCTGTGCGCCGATCGCAAAGTGCTCGTTGAACAGCCGGGCGAGCTCACCGATCGTCATCCCGTGGCGCATTGGAATCGGGAACTGGCCCACAAACGACTCGAATCCGGGCACGAGCGTCGCGCCCTCGACGTCGACGCCGCCAATCGGGTTCGGACGGTCGCAGATGATGACCGGCACGCCGTGCCGCTTTCCGCCCCGCAGGCAGTTGGCCATCGTGTAGATGTAGGTGTAGATGCGCGCGCCGATGTCCTGCAGGTCGATGACGAGCGCATCGATGCCCTTCAGCATCCCGGCGGTCGGTTCGCGCGTCTCACTGTAGAGCGAGTAGATCGGGACCCGTCGTCCCGGGTCGTCGATGTGTGGCGTCTCGACCATGTTGTCCTGCACGTCGGACCGGAAGCCGTGCTGCGGTCCGAAGATGGCCGCGAGCGTCACGCCCGGCGTCGACCCGATGCGATCCAGCACGTGGAGGAATCCCCGATCGACCGACGCGTGATTGCAAACAACTCCGATCCGCGCGCCTTTGAGACGTGAAGAGGAAAAGAGAAGATCCGAGCCGAGTCTCACCATCGATCCAATTATCGGCACCACACGAAGGAATCAGAAATCGCGATGCCGCCCTGAGCTTGGATTCAGGGCTGGCCCAGAGCCGCTTCCTGATTCCTGCTTCCTGATTCCTGCTTTTTCGTAGTACTGTCGAAAGGTTGTATCAACCGTTGGAGACACACGAATGCTGAAAGCGACTGCGGGGCTGATGCTCCCGACGACGATCACCGGCTCGCTGCCGCGTCCGAGTTGGTATACGGAAAACCTGGGGACGCGCTCGTTTCTGGACGCGATGGTGACGTCGCGCTTTCGCGAGCAGTACGTGGACGCGCTGTCCGTATATCTGCGCGAGCAGGAAGTGGCCGGCCTGGACATCGTCACGGACGGGGACTGCCGATTCGATCAGGACATCGGTGGCCAGAGCTGGACCAGCTATCCGCCGCATCACATGAGCGGGTTTGAAACGCAGCATCCGAAGCTGGCCAAGGTCGGCGCCGGCGGGATTGCGTTTCCCCGCGGGCACATCCTGCACGACTACCTCGAAGCCCGGGTGATGCCCAAGCTGGTGGGAGCGGTGGGACGCGGCGAGATGCAGTATGCAGAGCTGTTCAAGGCCGCCCAGCGGATGACGACCAGGCCCGTGAAGTTCGGGACGGTGACGCCCGAGCTGGTGGCGTTCGCGGTGCAGGACGAACACTACAAAAGCCTGCCTGAACGCATCATGGCCCTGAGCGATGCGTTCAACGAGGAACTGCACGATCTGGCGGACGCCGGCTGCCAGGTGATTCAGATGGAAGAGCCGCAGATCCATCTGCTGGCGGCGCGCAACTACGTGGACAAGGTGATCAACCCCGAGTTCATGCTGAAGGTGTTCAACAACACGGTCAAAGGGCTGCGCGCGAAGACCGAAGTATGGTGCCACACCTGCTGGGGCAACCCGTCGCAGCAGCGGATGTTCGGCAGCGTCCAGACCTACAAGCCCGCGCTCGACCTGCTCAATCAGGTTGATGCCGACGTGATCACATTCGAGATGAAGAGCTCGAATGCGCAGGACCTGGAGGCGGTGGGCAAAGCCATCACCGGCATGAAGGTGTGCATCGGCGCGATCGACCACCACACGCTGCAGGTGGAATCGCCGACCGAGGTCGCGGATCTGATTCGCCAGGCGTTGAAAGTGATCCCGGCCGAGCGCCTCATTCTCAGCTCGGACTGCGGCATGGGCCGCGAGGGCATGAGCCGGCGTCACGCGTTCTACAAGATGGTGGCGCTGGTGCAGGGCGCCAACATCGTGAAGAAGGAGCTGGGGCTGCCGGTCACGGAGAGCCTCGGAGCCGATCCGAAGTTCTCTCTCATTCGCACGGCATAGTTGGTTCGAAGATCACGCCGGGCCTAAAAAGGCCCGGCCTACACTGATCTTCGGGGACGGACTCTGACAATGTAGGCCGGGTCTTTAGACCCGGCGAAGAGGCACGAATTGATCCACGCGGCGATTGTTGGCATGGGCTGGTGGGGTCGCACGCTGGTCGAATCCGTTCAAAGTGACAACGGCACCATCAGATTCGTTGCCGGCAGCACGCGAACGGTGTCGCCCGAGGTGAAGACGTTCGTTGACGCACAGAAGCTGAAGCTCGCCGAATCCTATGAAGCTCTGCTCGCCGATCCGGCAGTCAACGCAGTGGTCCTCGCGACACCGCACTCGATGCATGCGACACAGGTGATTGCGGCGGCCAAAGCGGGCAAGCATGTCTTCTGTGAGAAGCCGTTTGCGCTGACCAAGGCTGATGCCGAAGCCGCGGTGGCGGCGACGACGAAGGCGGGCGTGACGCTCGGCCTCGGCTACAACCGGCGTTTCCATCCCGAGATGACCAAGCTGCGAAATCAGATCCGCAGCGGCGAACTCGGTACGGTCCTGCACGTGGAAGCGACGATGACGTTCCCGAATGCGCTGGCGTTGAAGCCGGAGGCGTGGCGTGCGCACAGGGACGAAACCCCATGCGGTGGGCTCACGCCGATGGGCGTGCACGCCATCGACGGGATGATCGATCTCTGCGGCGAGATCGATCAGGTCTACTGTCAGAGCTTCCATCGCGTCGTGCCGATCGACAGCGACGACACGACCTCGATGCTGTTCCGGATGAAGAACGGCGCGTCGGGCTATCTCGGCACGATCACCGCCACCGGTCCGGGCTTCAGCTTTCAGGTCTTCGGGTCGAAGGGCTGGGTGCGTCTGGAAGGGATGACGCACGTTGCCGGTGCGTCCTCGGAAGAACGGCGCACGCGACTCTTCGGCACCTGCAAGTTTCAACCGATCAAGGGGCCCGCAGAAACATGGGAAGCCGCGCGCCTCGACGTCACGCGGGCATGTCTCGAAGCGTTTGCGACCGCGGCATCCGGCGGCGTGTCCTACCCGATCACCCCCGCTGAAATGATCCACGGCGCCGCGGTGACAGAGGCGGTGGTGCGATCGGCAGCCACGAAGCAAACCGAAAAAGTGTCGTAGAGGACAAGCATCGATGGATTTAGGAAAGGGCCTGGGCCACCTCACGTATTCGACGCTCGTACACCAGACCGACAATTGGGATCAGCTCTGGAAGAGCGTCAACACGTATCTGCCGGCGGTGAAGGCGCGCATCGCGCCGAACCAGAAGTTCGGTGTGTGTCTGCGGACGTCGGCGCCCTCGGCGGCAGCGCTCGCCGCCGACCCTTCGAAACGCGCCGACCTCAAGACCTTCTTCGCCGACAACGATCTGTATCTCTACACCTCCAACGCGTTCGTCTATGGAGTCTTCAAGAAGCAGGTCATCAAGGAGGACGTCTACGAGCCCGACTGGCGGACGCCGGAGCGCCGCGACTACACGAAACAGGTCGCCGATCTGCTCGCCGAGCTCGCGCCCGAGGGTGTGAATCCGTCAATCCAGAGCGCGCCGCTCGGCTTCAAGCCGAGGGTCACGGGCGATGATGTCGTCGAGGCCTACACGACCAACGTCATCGACGTCGTCAAGCACCTCGTCGAGCTCGAGAAGAAGACCGGCAAGGTCGTCACGCTCGGCCTCGAGCCCGAGCCACGGTGTTATCTCGAGACCACCGATGAAACGGTGGAGTACTTCACGCGTCATCTCTTCTCGGGTCGGACCGCGGAGCGCCTGGCGAAGGCGGCTGGCATGAACGCGGACGATGCCGCCGCAGCGATGAAGAAGCACACCGGCGTGGTGTTCGACATCGGCCATCAGTCCGTCGGCTACGAGGACATCCCGCTGTCGCTGCAGAAGCTCGTCGACCACGGCGTGCAGATCGTCAAGCTGCAGGAAGCGGCAGCCGTCTACATGCCGGACGTGACCCAGAAGACAGTCGATGCGCTGCAGTCATTTGCCAAGACGATCTACCTCTCGCAGACGTGTCAGAAGAAGAACGGCACGACGACGTGGTTTCTCAATCTCGAGGACGCGTTCGAGGCGTTTTACAAGGATCCCGGCCCGCGCGAGTGGCGGACGCACTTCCACGTACCGGTATTCCTGGACGATCTCGGCGGTGCGTTTGGCACCACGAGGTTCGCCCTCGAGCAGGCGCTGGCGTTCCACAAGAAGACCCCGCTTTCGACGCACCTCGAGATCGAAACATATACGTGGGACGTGTTGCCCGACCACCTCAAGACCGGTGACATCGTCGACTACGTCACGCGCGAGCTGCAGTGGGTGAAGGGGCAGCTCACGTAGAAGTGGAACCGTCGAACAGCAGAGAAGTGGAACAATCATGAACGTCGGCTTCATCGGCCTCGGTCGTATGGGCCAGGGAATGGCGCGGCGCATCCTCGAGGCGGGACATGATCTCCTCGTCTACGACGCCGTCCCGTCGCAGACGACCGCGCTTGCGGCCGCGGGCGCCCGGGCGACCGGTTCGATTCGCGAGGTCTGCGACGCGCGCGACGTGGTCGTCACGATGCTGGTCGAGGATGCTGCCGTCGGTGAGGTGGCGCTGGGCGCGGGCGGTTTGCGTGCGTCGATGCCACGCGGCGCGATTCACCTCGTGATGGGCACGCACGGCGTCGCGATGATTCGCACGCTGGCCGCACTCCACACCGAGTCGGGTCAGCAGCTGGTCGCGGCGCCGGTACTCGGTCGTCCCGATCTCGCGGCGTCAGGACAGCTCGGCATTGTTGTCGGCGGTCCCGAGGACGCCGTGCGCCGCTGTGAGCCGCTGCTGGCTGTGATGGGCCGTCGCACGTTTCTGGCTGGACCGAAACCGGAGTCGGCGACTGCCATCAAGCTCGCGAACAACGCCGTACTTGGCTGCGCGATGGTGGCGATGGCGGAGGGCTTCTCGCTGGTGCGCAAGTATGAGGTGGCGCCGCAGGTCTTCTACGACGTGATGACGGAAGGACTCTTCTCGGCACCTGCGTACAAGGTGTACGGACAGAAGATGGTGGACGAAAGCTACGATCAGGTGGGTTCACCGATTCACGTCGGCCTGAAGGATGCCAACCTGATCGCAGCTGCCGCGGACCTTGCGCGCGTGCCGATGCCGAGTCACAACGTCTATCGCGATCGCTTGCTCGGCGCCGTCGCACATGGCGACGGCGATCGCGATCAGGCTGTGCTCGCGCGAGAGCAGGCGCGCGCCTGCGGACTTTGACGCAGACCCATCCGGCGACTGAGGCTCGGAGGGGCTGTTCGACCAGACGATCGACGTCGCTACTTCGCGTGAACCTCGATGCTGGTCGCGATGTTGTTCGCTCCCTCTTTCTTGTACTGAACCGTTACCTGCGATCCCTTCATGGTGGCCAGGCCAGCGGTGCTCTTCTGTGCGCCAGTGACTTTGGTCTGATCGTCGTAACGGAATTTCATCTCGTCGGTTGCCGTCTTGACGGTGAACATCCCGCCCTTGGCGTCGACGTCAGTGAGCTCTCCTGAAGCCGTCGCGCTCGCCTGCGAGCCTCCTGGACTCGCGCCGCCAACGCCCGGGGAACTCGGCGGTGACGAAGGCTTGTCCTGCGCCTGAGCAGACGCGGCAACCACGAGCACGAAGGCCGCGAGCAAGGTGAGTATGCGGTGCATAGGAATACCTCCCAGGGAGCCTGGCCCCGGTCATGGCAACCGACGTACCAGCGAGCCAATCCCAAAGAATCCGCGTGAATGCGGCTCCAATCGCAGCAGAGTCTCAGCGGCCGTGCTGCGCGCCGCTGCGTATTCCTTACCGGAGATGCACGTAATCCTTACCTGACTGGGCCCTCAGGTTTTTCCCTGATACGTGCTATGCTTCCCCGCGTGCACTGCCGTTGCCGAGTGCGTGCACTCTGTGACAGCTGTGCTTCTCATCACCGCTCCTTCAAGGTCCCTCATGGTCTTTCGACAGCTCGCCGATGTCCGTGTGTCCAAGCAGAGTCGGGTACGCAAGCCTGCGTTGATGATGTGGTTGGTTCTCGTGCTGTGTTTTTCAGTGCCCGGCCGCACGATTCGGGCACGAGACCTCGACGAGACGGCGGTGTCCGTGCGCGACTCGAAGTGGATTCAAGGGATTGTCGACGACTTTCGCAGACAGCTCGGCGTGCCCCAGAGGGTCGACGTCACGATCGTCGACAAGAACCCGTTGATCGTGTCGGTCGAGCCGGTCGACGATCAGATCAAGGCGTTCACGCTGTCGTTTGAGGCATCCTTCCTCGCCGGGCTCACCGATGACGAGGTGAAGGCTGTTGTCGCGCACGAACTTGGACACGTGTGGATCTTCACGCATCACCCGTACCTGCAGACCGAAGGGCTCGCCAACGAGATCGCGCGTCGACTCGTGGCGCGTGACAACCTGGTGCACGTGTACGAAAAGGTCTGGCAGCGTCAGGGAACGACTGGGGATCTTGCGCGTCTTGTTGGCGATTAGTGTGTTCCGGGCCGCCTGAAAGCGGCCCCTACGGCCAGCGCGTTCTGCGGAAACCAGTGCTGGTCTCCACTCCATCTCACATCTTCCGGGCGCTGACCTGGTGAGCCTTCCAGGGTGCCTGGCGCTACGGTCTGCAGAACTGTGCAGAACTGACCTCCCCTATCAGATTTCGTCATGAAGTAACGGCGATACGCGCTATTGCCCGGTAGTCGAGCGGCCGACATGATTACCGCAGGTACTACGTCGATGTCGTTCAAACAGCTGTTGAAGGGGTCTCGCAGCGACCCGAAGGATCGTGAATCCGACCGCACGCTGTTCGGGGGCATCCGTGCGCCCTCCTCGGTGCGGGTCTCGAGTGGCCGATCCACGTCGGTCCTGTACCTCGGCGATACGCGCGAAACACGCCTGATGACGGGCGCGTTCAGCCAGGACCATCCGCATCTGGCGGTCGATATTTCCGGCGATCTGGCCGAGGCAAGTGCCCGCATCGGCGAGTCGGGGCGCTATGACGCGCTCGTCGTCGGATGGAGCGTGTCCGAGTCCGACGCCGCGGCCTTCGTTTCCCAGGTTCGTGCCAAAGGTTACCCGATCGCGATTGTCGCCATCGCCGAGCACTCGCTCGATACGCTGCGCCAGGCCGGCGCGGATCAGTGCTTACAAAAGGGCCATTCGCTGCTGGCGCGGCTGCCAGGAGCCATCGAGGAAGCCGTGAAGAACCAAGCCACGAGCCCCGAAGCCACAACCGTCGATCTGATCAAACACGCAGCCGACGAAGCGCCATCCGGACAAGTCGCCTCGCTCACGCAGGAACTGGCCGCTCTCCGTCAGAAGGAGGCGCGGCTGAGAGCACTGGTCGACAAGCTGCCCACGTGCGTCGTGCGCGTGGCGCCTGACGGTCAGGTGCTCGCCACCAACACGCTGGCGCAGTCGCTGCTCGGCGCCACGCAGCCCAATCAGCTGCTTCGCAAGCCCTTCGATGTGCTCGTCGACGAGGACGAGCGCAGCACGTGGAACGACTTCGTCACGCGGGTGTGCGACGGCGAACAGCGGTCGTGTGAGGTGCCGATCACGGCGCTCGACGGTGCGAGCCGCACCATCGAGGCGGTCGGCGTGTCCTCTCCCTCGGAGGGAGGCAGCGGCGCGTCCGGCCTGATCGTGTTGCGCGACATCAGTGATCGCAAGCGGCTCGAACGTGAGCTCGAAGAAGCGATCAGGCGCGCTGCCCCGTCGGTGGAGTCTTCCGCTCCCGCACCCGTTGCGGCGCCTGATGTCCACGTCCTTCGCGATCTCGAGGCCGACTTGAATCGTCTTGCCGATCGCGCCCGCACGACTCTCAGCGAGCTCGGAACGCTTCTGCACGACGCGGCGTCGCAGCACGACGCCACGTTCACCCGACAGGTCGAGGCCTACACGCGTGTGAAAGCCGAGCAGCTCGAGCACTGGCGATCATACGAAGCGTTCGTGCAGTCGGCCGCAATCGGTGTGTTCCGCGTGTCGCTCGACGATCGACTGCAGATGGCCAACCGCGCATTCGCGATGATGCTTGGCGCCAACTCGCCCGAACTTCTCGCCGAGATGCGTCCGCCCATCAGCCAGCTGACGGATGACGTCCGATGGCGATCTGCCGTGGAGCGCTGGCGCGCCGGCGAGACCGATCCGGCCGAGAGTCACTGGCGGCGCAAAGATGGAGGGCTGTCCAGCCTCCGCCTTCACGGACGTGTCGTGTCGAGTGCGAGCGGCGACGCCGACTATGTCGAGGTCGTGGCCGAGGATCTCGGGGCGCAGCGCGGGCTCGAGACGCAGCTTCGGCGCGCGCGTCGGTGGGAGGATGCCGCCCTTGTGACCAGCGGGATTGCTGCCGATCTGACGCACGTGGTCGAGGCGATCAAAGAAGCCACCGAGCGTCTGCAGGAATCGTCGCAGGACGAGACCACGCGTCAGCATGTGGAGGCGATTGGACAGGCGGTCTCTCGCGCAGCGGCGTTGAGCCGTCAGCTCGTCGCATTCGGCCGCAAAGAAGCGCGCGACCCGAGAGCGGTCGATTTGAACGATGCGGTCCGCCGCTTCGAAGGCATGCTGCGTCGTCTCATCGACGAGCACATTGAGATCGCGATCACGTTGGCGCCTTCGCTCGGGAGCATCGAGGCATCCGAGCCGGCACTGGAGGAGGCGGTCGTCCATCTCACCGTTGCAGCAACGAGCGCGCTGCCGGCCGGTGGCCGTATCGACATTGCGACGGCGTTGCGCGAGGTCGGATCGCAAGGCGATGCACCCGATTCACTCCGAGCCGGACCCTACGCGCTCCTCTCGATCACGGCATCCGGGTGGGGTATCGACGCGGAGGTTCAGGACCGTGCGTCAGGTACGGTCACTGGAGCTGCAGCGAACGACGTGACCAAAGGACTCGCGGTCGCGCGCAGGAGCGTCAGCCGAATGAGCGGAGAGGTGTCTGTCGCCGGCGTGCCGGGCGCGTCGCTCACCTTCAACATCTTCCTGCCGCGGGTTCACGGTACGGACGAATTCGAGTCCGAGGAGTCCAAACACGACGTGAACACGACAGTCAACGAACCGTCATCGGAAGCGTAATTCCCCAGGAACCGGAACTGGCACCTGGAACTCCTGAACCCTGAACCTCGGGTTCAGGGGTTCGAACGTTCCACGTTCTGATCCCAGTTCTCTTGTGAAATCGAGCTAGGATTGGCGTCGTATTGAAGGCAAGGCAGACATGCTGAGCCTGGCGGCATCTTCAGACTCGAGGAGTGGGGAATGAGAAAACAGATTGGTCGATCGATCGGTGTGCTGGTGGCAGGAGCGGTGCTGACCGCCGGCTTCGCGCTGGCTCAGGACCGTCAGGGCGCACCTGCGGCGGGCGGACAGGGGCGAGGCGGCGGGCGTGGTCCTCAGACACCGCCGTTGATCATGACGTCGACAGCGTGGGAAGACGGGGGCGTGATTCCGGACAAATACACGGCGGCCGCCGGGGCGAACTCGCCATCCCCCGAACTCAAATGGTCGCAGGTGCCGATGGGCACGCAGAGCTTCGTGCTGCTGATGCACGATCCCGAGCCGGTGTTGAACAAGGGATCGAAGATGGACATCACACACTGGCTGGTGTGGAACATTCCGGGGACGTCGACCGGATTGCCCGAAGGCGTGATGCAGGGTGAGCTGCCCGACGGGACGCGTCAGGTCAGCCTGCGGTCGAACGGCTACATGGGCCCTGGCGCACCTGCCGGACCGTACCATCACTACACGTTCGAGCTGTACGCTCTCGACACCAAGCTCGACATCGCGCAGCCCACCCCGCAACAGGCCGCCGACACGCGCAACGCGGTGGTCAATGCGATGGACGGCCACGTGCTCGGCAAGGCGGTGCTCGTCGCACGCTTCCATCGGCAGTAAAACGGGAACGCGTCAGCCTGGTTGGCACAATCGGGGTCGAGTGAAAGAGATCACCTGCGACGGACGACCCGCCTCTGACACCGACCAGCACCCGACAGGCTGACGCATTCCTCCCCTTCGACCCGCCTCGCTCGCTCAGGGCAGGCGTGCCGCGCTCCGCTCGCCGTCGAAGCACCGGGGTCCCCGCCGCGCACGCTTGCGCGGTGGGGGGTGGAAGCCGCATCTCCGGCGCGTTTCGGAGGTCGCGAAAACGATATGGCGACACGTCGTCCGCTGGAGATCGAGCGCGAGCTCCTCGAGGAGTTCACGCATAACGGCCACGTAAACGAGTATCTGGTCCGCGTACTGCCGGATGCGATCTGGCGCATGTCGCCGCCCGGCGAGCGCGGGCGCACCATTGCCGCGATCGTCGCGCACATGCAGAGCGTGCGGCGAACCTTTGCCCGGATGGGTGGCGCACGGCCGGGACCGCCGTCGCTCGACCGCAATACGAGCACGCGGGCGCAGGCGCAGCGGGCGCTGCGTCAGTCGACGACAGATCTCGTCGCGCTGTTCGAGGGCGCCTTCGGGTCTCGGCAGGCTCGTGTCAAAGGCATGCCGCGACGAGCGGTCAACATGCTGATGTATCTGGTGCAGCACGACGCCCATCATAGGGGGCAGATCTTCATGCTGGCGAAAAACCTCGGGCACGAGTTCCGCGGCGAGGACGTGATGCGTGTCTGGGGATGGAAGAAGCTCTGAGGATGAGCGGCACATTGGACACTCTGTGGATCGACCTGAAGTACGCGGCGCGGATGCTGCTCAGAAATCGCAGCGTGACTGCCATCGCCGTGCTGACGCTGGCGCTCGGCATCGGCGCGAACACGACGGTCTTCACGATGCTCAAGGGCCTCGTACTGCGTCCACTTCCCGGTGTCGCCGCCGCGGACCAGCTGGTCGTGCTCCTCACGATGTCACGAAGCGGCGAACGCGCGCCCATGAACTACCAGGACTACATCGACGTGCGCGATCGAAACACCGTGCTCTCAGGTGTGGCGGGTACGTTCCCTGTAGCGATGACGATCGGACGCGGCGATAGCGCCGAACGGGTCTGGGGCGAGCTCGTCACCGGCAATCTGTTTCGAGTACTCGGTGTCGCTCCCGCACTTGGCAGGCTGATCAACGAGGAGGACGACCGCGCACCGCGCGGGCAGCCGGTTGCGGTGATCAGTGACGCGTTGTGGCAACGCAAATACCATGGCGATCCTGGTGTCATAGGCCAGCCGCTGCAGGTCGGGACACGCCTGCTGACGATCATCGGCGTGACACCGCGCGAGTACCGTGGATCGATGGTCGGTCTCGGTCTGCATGTGTTCGTCCCCCTCCGCATGCAGCCTGATCTGATGCCGATGGGCAACTTCATCGATCGCGTCGAACGCGACAACCACTGGCTCATGACCCTCGGCCGCGTGAAACCGGGCGTGAGCCTCGATCAGGCGCGGGCGGCGGTGACGGTGCTGAGCGATCAATTGAAGGCGCAGTTTCCCGATCCGTTTCTCGAGGCGCACGCCATGCTCGTTCCGCTCAGTCAGTCGCCGTACGGCGCACAGGCGGTGCTGCTGCCCGTGTTTGCGGTGTCGATGATTATGGTCGGACTGGTGCTGCTCGTCGCGTGTACGAATCTGTCGAACATCCTTCTCGCGCGCGCGACCGTCCGGCGTCAGGAGATCGCGATGCGCCTCGCCAGCGGAGCGAGCCGAGGGCGGGTGATTCGGCAGTTGCTGACCGAATCAGTACTGCTGTCCTTGCTGGGAGGCGGGGCGGCCCTGCTCCTCAGCCTCTGGGCGAATCAGTACTTCAACGGCGTGGAGATCCCGCTGCAGTACCCGGTGGTCGTGAACGCCCGCATCGACGGCCTCGTCTTCCTGTTCACCGCGCTGGCATCGACGCTCTGTGGACTCGTCTTCGGACTGATGCCGGCGTGGCAATCATCGCGGACGGCACTGGCGCCCACGCTGATCGATGCGCGATCGACGATGCGGTTCCGCAGGTCATGGCTGCGCTCAGGGCTGCTCGTCGCGCAGGTCGCTGTCTCGCTCGCATTGCTCATTGCGGCCACGCTTGCCGTCCGAAGCCAGACGCAGGTGTCGCGTGCCGATCCAGGGTTCGATTCGTCAGGTGTGAATCTGTTCGCGATGGATGCGTCGCAGAGCGGCTACGACGCCACGACCGGACCCACACTGTATCGAAACCTGCTGCGGGAGGTGTCGACAACCACCGGCGTGGAGTCGGCCGCGCTCGCGTTCCAGCTTCCGCTCGTCGTCGTCGGGATGATGACGCGGGGCGTCGATGTCGAAGGATACACGCCGGGCGCCCGTGAGGACATGAACTTCGGCTTCAACGTCGTCTCCGAGGGCTACTTCGAGACGATGCGGATTCCGGTGGTGCAGGGGCGATCGTTCGAGGCGCGCGATGACGGGTCGGCGCCAAAGGTCGCGATCGTCAACGAGCCATTCGCCCGACGATATTGGCCGCGGCAGAATCCGATAGGACGGACGATTCACGTCGCCGGCGACGCTCATCGCGTCGTCGGCATGGTTCGGGAAATCAAGTACGTCAACCTGACCGAGGATCCGCGACCGTACGTGTACATCGCGTTGGCCCAGAGCTACGTGCCGCAGGTGACGTTGCATGTGCGATCGGCGGGCGATGCGGCGCTGGCGCAAAAGACAGTGCGAGATGCCGTTCACCGTATCGACCGCGCGCTGCCCCTCTTCGATGTGCGCACGCTTCAGTCGCAGATCGAGGTCTCGCTCGGCGCGTTCGGCGTGGCCACACTGTTTCTCGGCGCTGCGGGTCTGCAGGCGCTGGTGCTGGCCTCGATCGGCATTTACGGTGTGGTCGCGTTCTCAGTAGCGCAGCGCACACGCGAGATCGGCATTCGCGTGGCATTGGGAGCGACGCCCGTGCAAGTGCTGCGTCTCGTCATGGGGCAGGGCTTCCTGCTCTCGGGGCTGGGTGTGGCGATCGGAGTGGCGATGGCGCTCGCCTCGTCGCGCATTCTCGTCGGTCTGCTCTACGGAGTCGGGCCGCGCGATCCGTTGACCGTGGCATCGGCCGCCGCGGGTCTCCTCGGCGTGGCGATCCTCGCGTGCTGGGTGCCCGCGCGTCGCGCGCTTCGCGTCAACCCGATCGCGGCGTTGCGCTACGAGTAGGGCACTCCAGCGGCGATCGCCTTGCGGCCCGGGCACCCCGCTTTGACCGGGCAGATCGGGCAGTCGGGATCGGCCTGCTTGCAGATCGTCACACCATGATGCGCGAGGTACACGTACGCATCGCGGTAAACAGCGGACAGCTGGGGCAATTCACGCGCAACCGCGTCGCGCACGTTCTTCGCGGATTGCTTGAAATCGTTGCCTGAGCTTCCATACCCGAGACGACGAGCCGTACGTTCGACACCGGCATTCACCGGCAGCACCGGGTGATCGCCTGCAAAAAGCAGCATCCGATACGCACCGCTGTCGCCACCCATGGCGGTGAGACCCTTGAGCGCTTTGAGCGCCGCCGGTATCGGTCCTTTGATGATCGTTACGATATTGGAGCGCTCCCGGAATACATCGACTGCGCGGCGTAAGGCCATCAGTCGCCGCTCTGTATACGGGCCCGCCGCTGCCACGATCGGATCCAGCTTCGCACGCGGTGCCCTTGCCATCGCCGCCGGAGTCAGGAGCTTGAGACGCCCGAGCGCCGCGAGCGCCGGGTCACGCTTCTTCGGCGTCGAGTGCCACGACAGCACTTCCCACACGAACAGCTCAAATGCATCCGACGGCGGTTCAGGCAGCGTGCCGTAGTATTTCTTGAGTGTGGCGAGCAGCTGTTCAAATCGCGTCACGGTGAATGCGCGACTATAGCGCCATTCAAAATTGGAGATACCGGAGGTCGACGGAGGAAACGGATTAACAGGAGGAACGGAGAAACGGAGGTCAGACGGAGCCTCCTAGTTTCGAGGAATGCTCTCGCTTTTTAGTCGATCGCCACGGGATTGCCTCCGTCCGACCTCCGTTTCTCCGTTGCTCCTGTTACCCCGTGTCTCCGTGATCTCCGTTACTTGGATCCGGAATCGCCGTTCAAGAAACGTGCAACATCCCGCCAGCGGTACAACAGGAAATTGCGACTCGAGCTGTTCATCGCCACGATGAGGCCATCGGGGAAGTCAGGGCCAAGCGGCGCGGAGGTGACGTCGATGCCGTCCGTGTCGTCTGCTCCACCATTGAGTGTCGCAAGTTCTCGTGAGTGATCGTGCGGTCGTCCGGGTTCGCCTTCACGACGGTAGACGTGGAAGATGCTGCCGCCCGGAATCTGATCGACGACGACGATATAGCCGCGACCACCGGGCATGGTGTAAATGCCGATGCCCTCGCGATCGCGCTCGTAGCCCGATGTGCCAAAGAGTGCGAGTTCACGATCGGCGCCGGGGGCGTCAGGATCGGCGTTCCACTTGTGGATCCCCGACAGTTCGTCCGCGTAGTAGACGTACCCGAGCTCATCGTCGACGGCGACCGCCTCGATTTCTTTCGTGCCACTGAATGCACCGAAGCGCCGTACGACCGTGGCCTGCACGTGTCCCGTGCCGTCATCTGCCAATCGGTACTGCCAGAGGTAGCGCTCTGAAGGCCCTGCCTTCGGCGCGACGATGGCGAAGATGGCGCCGTCCTTCGGACGGCGATAGAGGCCGATGCCCATCGGCGCGCCCTGATCGCCAGGTGCGACCGTGAGGATCGGCAGGTCGCCTGACGAGACGTCGCGAACCGTTCTGCCGCCGTCTGTGATCGCGTAGGCACGCAGGCGCCGTCCGAGCCGTTCAGTCAAGACGACGATGTCGGTCGGTCTGCCATTGAGCGGCAGCCCGTATTCGACGTCGACGTTGTTGGGGCGATCGGGTCCCGGCATGAGCTGACGCAGGCTGCCGTCGAGGCCGAAGACGGCGAGCGCGCCGTCCGGCCTGGCGACTTTCATCGTGGCGAAGATCAGGCTCTGCGCCGGATCGGCGTGATTGATCCAGATCGCGGGATCGTCGGGGTCGCGTGGCAGCGCTGCGGTCGTTCTGAATGAAGCGACGCTGGCCGGCTTCGCTGGTGTCTGTGCGCAGAGGACGACCGACAACGCCAGTGTCGTCGCGATCGTGTGCCGCCACATCGTCACATCAGAACTCGACCTTCACGCCGAAGAGGCTCGACCAATGGTAGTGCTCCTCCTGAAGCACGCGATCGGTCACGCCCTGGTAGTAGCGCAACAGCGAGTCGTTCAGGTTCAGCATGTCGACATAGACGCGAAGATTGCGGGTGATCCGCTGCGACAGCGAGACGTCGAGCTGACTGTTGGTGTCGTAGAAACGATCTTGGGTGTTGTCCGCGCCGACCACATCGATGTAGGAGCCGTGGAAGTTGAGCGAGACGCGCCCGCCGAAGCCGCCCTTTTCGTAGGAGACTGCGACGTTGCCGACGTGGCGCGACTGCCCCGGCAGCGTGCTGGCCCCGTTGTGCTGCGGGAAGTGGGCGGTCGAATCGCTGAACGTGTAGTTCGCATACACGCCGATGCCGTCGAACGGCGACGGCAGGAATCGCAGCTGATTCTGCAGCGCGAGCTCGACCCCGGTCACCGTGGCGGTATCGCCGTTCAGCGGCTGTGTTACCTGATACTGCGTGTCGCCGATCAGCTGCTGCAGTGTGAACGAATAAATGTAGTCGTCGAGGCGCTTGTAGAAGACGCCTGCCGATACGACCCCGACCGACGCGAAGTAGTGCTCGCCCAGCGCGTCGACATTCCATGAACGCGTCGGCTGCAGGTCGGCGTTGCCGAGTGCAATCGTGCTGTTGCTGTCGTCGAGCGCGCGGTACGGCACGACGTCGTAGTAGTTCGGCCGCGCCAGCGAGCGCGTGACGGCGAAGCGGAGGTTGGTCGACGGAGTGATCGCGTACTTGACGTGCATCGCCGGGAGCGCCGTCCCGTAGGTTGCCTTCGTCGGGATCGGATCGGTGCCGAGCCACGCGCCGGTCGGCGAGAACCGCACGTCGCGCCCGACGAAATCGGCCGACGTGTACTCATAGCGAACGCCGGGCATGAAGTACAGCTTCTGGCCCGCGTAGATCTCGGCGAGGGTGTAGCCCGCGGTCACGCGCTCCGTGCCATCGAATTCCTCCGCATCACGCGCGTGATTGCGCGTCGTCGTACCGGGGAACTGCGAGGGGATCGCCTCGACCAGGCTCTGGCTCGTGTAAGGGGTCAGGTCGTAGAGACCGTCGACAAATGGTCGCAGGTCGAAGCCGGTCTCGAGGTAGCTGGTGAGCTTGATCGACGTCGGCGCGGTCGCGGTGAACGTGTTCTCCGTGCGCGTGCGCCCCTTGCGCTTGTCGCGGAACTTCATGCCGAACTTGAGGAACGAGGACGCGCTGCTCGAGGACGAGAGCGGCATCCGCACGTTGCCCGCTGCCACCACGTCACGATCCTTGGCGAAGTTGACGGCCCGCAGCTGTGAGTTGAAGTTGTAGTTGGCGATCACCTCGTTGGTCGGATTGGCCTGCACGTTGTGCGGGTCGATCGACGTCGGCGTGACATTGGGGTCGAACACGATATTGGTCTGCCGGAACACCGTCGTCATCGTCAGAGGATCGGTCTGATCGGAATAGGCGCCGAGCACCTGGTAGTCGAAGATCGTGGAACCACGGAGGATCTGCTGGCCGTTGAAGCCGAGCGACGAAATGCGCTCGATGTGCGTGCGGTCCCTGAGCTCGCGATCGATCCGGCGGTTGCCGACGGCATAGCGGACCCGCTGCCGGTTCTCGTGATCGTCGATGAAACGGTTGAAGACGGCGCGCACGGTAAAGGTCGAATCCGGGCTCTGACGCACGTCGAATGCGCTGGTCACGCCGACGCGCCGGCGATCGACCTGATACCAGCGCGGGTTGAGCTCGTTGAGCGTCAGCGTCGGCGTGTAGACCACCTCGATGTCGTTGTTGCCGCGATTGGTCTCCGAGCCGCTGACCGACATGATGAGCCCGGTCTTCCCGCCGTTGAATCGTCGTCCAGTAGTGAGGCTGTAGTTGTTCTGATTCCAGGACTGCAGCAGATCGTTGTAGCCGCCGCCGATCGAGCCAAGGAGGCGGAACCTGTCGGGGGCCTGCTTCATCACCAGGTTGACGCTGCCGCCGATGGAATCGCCATCCATGTCAGGGGTCAGCGCCTTGGAGACCTCGATCGACTGCAGCAGCTCGGACGGTACGACGTCGAGCGCCACCTGCCGAATCAGCGGATCGGGAGACGGAATTCGCTGACCGTCGATCATCATCGAGTTGAGACGCGGCTCGGTCCCGCGCACGATGACGTAGCGGCCTTCGCCCTGGTCTTTGCTGATCGAGATGCCCGGGATCCGCTGCGTGGTCTCGGCCGCGTTCTTGTCAGGGAACGAGCCGATGCGATCGGCAGACACGACGTTGGCGATATTCGGGGCGGTTTTCTGCTGGTTGAGGGCGCGCTCCTCGGCGTCGCGAATGAGCGAGCCCTGGACGGTGACCGTCTCCTCGAACCCGGTCAGCTTCATGCGTGCGTCGACACGACTGATGCCGGCGGCCGTGACGTGCGCATCCAGAAACAGGTCGGAGCGACCAACGTAGCTGACGGCGACCTTCTGATCGCCGACCGGAACGCCGGCAAGCCGATAGGTCCCATTCGCATCGGTCGCGGCGGCGATCGCGCGGCCCATCACCGTCACACTCGCGCCCGGTAACGGATCGCCGGTCGCGTCATCGACCACACGGCCCTCGACCACCCCGACGCCTGTTGATCCACCTTGCTGCGCATACAGTGCGTCGGCGGACGTGCAGATCACTGCCATGAACAGGCACACACGTGCCCACCACCGAGCCCTGTAAGTCATATGTCGTACTCCTGTCGAACGAAGGACCGAAGACCGAGGGCTCAGTTATATGTGTCGAACATTACGGCGATGTGTCGTGGTGTAACAGTCGAGTGACTTTCTGGAGGAAACGGAGGTTGCGGAGGAACCTCCGCTACTTTGACGGTGCGAGGGTTGGTGACAGCGGCCAGTTGCCATCGTAGGGAGGCCAGTTCGGGACGGGCACTTCAGGGGCGGGATAGAACATCGCCGAGTAGATGCTGCGGATCTTCTGGTTCTCGATCACGAACCACTCGCTGAACACGTTGCGTCGTGTGGTGGTCCCGGGCTTGCGGATGAAGATCGCCATCGCCAGGACGACACCGGCCTCCTCGTCGACGACCGGATATCGACGTGCGGCGACCATCTGGATGTTGATCGTTTCCAGTCCCGACGTGCAGTCGCTGGTGCCTCCGCGGCCGCCGGGTGCCGCACCAGCGGGTGCGCCGCCTCCGCGTGCGGCACGTCCCGTCACCGTAAGCCCGTTCTCGGTGCGCGCGCATCCCTGATGCGCCTGAATGATCGACCCGTCGTGCGTCGTGATGCCATCGAAGTAGCTGTTGGTGATGCCAATCAGCGATTCGCGTGAGAGGCGGTCCGCCTTGGGGAGCGTACGCTCGGGCGGCGGATTCTTGGTGAGGTTTTCGGGATCGAAGAAATTGCCCGCAGGCTGCCCGGGCTGTTGCGGGCCGTTCAGTCCCGGGTCGCCCTGTCGTGCCAGATACCATTCGGCTTCGGTGATCTGTCGGCGCTCGACTTTCACGCGGACCGTGACGATGGCCGACGAGCTGCCTTCGTTGACCACGCCGAAGTACGCGGCCTGCCCGCTGACCGGATCGAGATACCGTCGCTGCAGTGATCCAAGTCCCGTGACCGACTTCCAGGTGCCGGTGCCCAGCTTTACGACGATCGCGTTTTCCGTCTGCCGGAAGCCGACCGCCAGCGGCGCTGCTGCCGAATCGTGCATCGTCACCGCGGTGAGGTAGCGGTCGAGCGTGGCTTTCAGGCAGCCGCGGTCACAGTCATCGGCGGCGTGCGCAAGACCGGGCAGCGCTCCGACCGCCACCAGGACCAGAACGACGAGACGAGCCATTCGCGCAGCCATCGAAGCCTCCCGTAACTTTTTGTCCCTGCCGCCAGTTACTCTGATCGACGCAGGTGGTGACGATCGCTGACGATTACGACGAACGGACGCTGATCGAAGCGGCGCAGGCCGATCCGGCTCGCTTTGTCGACCTCTACGATCGCCACTTCCAGCGCGTCTACGGCTACGTGATCCGTCGAACCGGCAGCCGGGCCGAGGCGGAGGATATCACCTCGGCGGTCTTCGAGCGGGCGCTGACGAACCTGCGGCGGTTCGAGTGGCGCGGCGTGCCGTTCGTGGCGTGGCTCTACCGCATTGCCGCCAACGCGATCGCCGATCGGCGAAAGCAGACCGAGCGCGACTCACCCGATCCGCCACCCGATATGCCGGACGACCGCGAGTCGGAAGAGATCGAGCGTCGCGCGCTGATCGCCGATCTCATCGAGCGCCTTCCCGACACGCAGCGGCAGGTGATCGAGATGCGGTTTGCCGAGGAGAAGAGCATCCGCGAGATCGCGGCCGCGCTCGATCGATCAGAAGGCGCGGTGAAACAGCTGCAGTTGCGCGCGCTCGAGAACCTGCGCAAGCACATGGAGGGCCGACATGGCTGAGGCTCTCATCGAGCGCCTGGATCGGACGATTGACGTGATGCTCGGGCAGGGCGATGCAACGTCAGCGCTCACGGATGCGGAGCTCGCTCCGCTCGCGCGGCTGGCCAACGATCTGCGATCGTGTCCGAGCGCGGCATTCAAGGCGCGGCTCCGGGCGAATCTGGAAAGGAAGAAGACGATGTCGATAGTGCTCGAAGCCGTGAAGATTCGCGAAGGGTTCACGACTGTGACGCCCTATGTCCAGGTACGCGATTCAGGTTTCCTGGAGTTCATCACGAAGGCATTTGCTGCCGTTGAAATCGCCAGCGTGCCCACACCACACCACATCCATCGCGAGGTGCGGGTCGGCAACTCGATGCTGATGATCAGCGAACGCGCATCGGTAGGCTCGGCCCCTCCTCACGGGTCGTTCCACATCTTCGTGCCCGACGTGGACGCGACGTTCGAGCGTGCGATTGCCGCAGGCGGCAGGTCGATGGGTGAACCTCAGAACCGCCCTTATGGCGAGCGCGCAGGGTTTGTCGAGGATCCGTTCGGCAACTACTGGTTCATCGCTACGAGCCTCGGACCGACGCCCGTTCCCGAGGGACTGCGGACCGTGACGCCATACCTTCATCCTCGCGATGCGCCGTCATACATCGACTTCCTCACGCGAGCGTTCGGCGCCGTCGAAGAATTCCGCGCCGAACATCAGGGCGTCGTCATGCACGCACGCGTGCGAATCGGAGACGCGGCGGTAGAGATGGGGGAGGCACCTGATCGCAGCGAGAAGCCGGGATTCTATCTCTACGTGGCCGACGTCGACGCGCTCTACGAACGGGCGGTGGCGGCAGGATCGAAGTCTGTCCTGGCACCAGCGGATCAGCAGTACGGCGATCGCCTGGCGATGGTGGAGGATCTGCTCGGCGTCACCTGGGCGATCGCACGGCCGGCCTGAGGCGCGCGCCGGGGGATCGGAGCGTTGTGACCGCCCTTTTCGATGTGGCATAGTCTGCACCACGAAAGGCCCCAGGGCCCAGGCCCCAGGGCTCAGGGCTGGGCCAGGCCACAGGCCTGAAGTCTGAGACAGCCCTGAGCCCTGGGGCCTGGGCCCTGGGGCCTTCAGGAGATCATCATGACCAGACTGGCTTTGGCGATCGTGTTGACCGCCGTGGTTGCTATCGCGGTGTTTGCCGCGCACGCTCAGAATGCGCCGGCGACCAACGCGCCGCAGGCGCAACCGCAGGGCCAGGGCCGCGGGCAGGCCGCCGATCAGGGAACGGCGCAGGGACGCGGGCGCGCCGGCGCCGACCCATACGCCAACAACGCAGCCCCTGGAACGCAGACGTTCCCGCTGGCCGCCCCCGCGGGCAAGGACAGCAACGCCCGCAACGTCGCGCCGATGGGCGCGGTCAATCAGGGTCCATTCGACCCGGGCACCTGGAAATACGGCACGGCGTTCAACCCGCCGCCGGGATCGAAGATCTGGAATCCGGTGAAGTTGAAGCTGATGGCCGGTGGCAAGGTCACCGGCGGCACGCTGTTCAGCGCAACCGATCCAGCGACCTACTGCGCAATGGCCAACGCTGGCTACGACTTCATCTGGACCGAGATGCAGCACGATCAGCGCGATTGGGAGACCGCCTCGAAGATGTGGCACACCTGCCCGTACGCGAAGGCGGTGCCCGGTGTCCGTGTGGCTTATACCGACGAACGCGAGATCCAGCACGCGCTCGATGCCGGCGCACTCGTCATCGTGGTGCCGACTGTCGATACTGTGCAGGAAGCGATCGAGGCGCGCAACTGGACCTACTTCCCGCCGCTCGGACGCCGCAGCAACGGCGGTGGCCAGGCGTTCGATGCGAGCATGTGGGGCAACGTGCCGGGTGGGTACCGCAACACCATCAACGACAATATCGTGCTCGTCCTGATGATCGAGACGCTCGAAGGGCTGAAGAACGCCGACGAGATCGCGAAGGTTCCCGGCGTATCAGCGCTGTTTGCAGCGAGCGGCGATCTCGGCAACTTCTCCGGTTTCAGGCAGGGCACACCCGACTACGAGCGTGCGATCAACATCGTCCATGACGCGACGATCAAAGCAGGCATCCGCTTGTGCGGACCGATTGCGTGGCGCGATCGTCCGGACTTCACCTGCTTCCAGGCGGGCAGCGAGACCGCCGCGATCGCGCGCGGTGTTGCGGCAGAATTGGGACCGCTCGCGAACACGCAGGGAAAGCCGGAAGTTGGACCGTTTGCGAAGTAGTAACGCGGGAAACGGAGGGGGCGGAGGGAACGGAGAATTCGTGTTGAGTGATTCTCCGTTGGCCCCGTGTTTCCCCCGAACAGGGAGGCAGCATGAAGAGGCAAGTCGTACTTGGCGCTCTGATCGCGACCGGGCTGATGACGATCTCAGTGGCCGCGCTCCAACAGGCTCAGGGCCGCGGCGGCGCGGGGCAGCCCGCTCCGCGCGTCGTCGAAGTGAACAAGCTGAAGGACAACCTGTTCATGATGACCGGCGGAGGCGGCAACAGCGCCGTCTTCGTGACGACGACCGGTGTCGTCGTTGTCGACACGAAGAATCCCGGCTGGGGGCAGCCGCTGCTCGACAAGATCAAGAGCGTGACCGACAAGCCGGTGACGACGATCATCAACACGCATACGCATGGTGATCACGTAAGCGGCAACGTGGAGTTCCCGGCGACCGTTGAAGTCGTGACGCACGAGAACACCGCGAAGAACATGCAGGAGATGCGTCCGGCCTTCGGCGTGACGCCCGCGCCGGATGCGCCCAAGAACATCTTCAAGGAAAACGGCGGCAGGGGACTGCCGAAGAAGACCTTCAAGGACACGATGAAGTTGGGCAAGGGCAACGACGAAGTCGACCTGTACTACTTCGGGCGAGGTCACACCAACGGCGACGCGTGGGTCGTGTTCCCCGCGCTGCGCGTCATGCATGCGGGCGACATCTTCTCGGGCAAGAACATCCCGCTCCTCGACACCAACAACGGCGGCAGCGGCCTCGAGATCGGCAAGACGCTCGCGAAGGCGGCCGGCTCGATCAAGGGCGTCGATACCATCATCACCGGCCACAGCACGACGATGACGATGGCAGACCTTCGTGAGTACGCACAGTTCAACGACGACTTCGCAGCCGCCGTGCGCGACGGGAAGAAGGCGGGCAAGAGCGTCGAAGACATCGCGGGCGCGTGGAAGGTACCGGAGAAGTACAAGGGATACACAGATCCAAGGGCTACCGAACAAAGCACGGCGCGGCTGAAGAACAACGTGCAGATCGTGTTCGATGAAACGAAGTAGATGTAGTGTCCGGCTTCAGCCGGACCTGGTTAGCGCGATCAGAATTGAATCGTCATCTGCAGCGGGAGGTGATCAGATCCAAAGCGATCGCTCAGCGTCCGACACGTGCGCATCAGCCCGAAGTCGTCGAGTGTGCTGAACATATAGTCCAGCCGGTCGCCAAAGAGCACGTCGATGCGGAGCGGCAGTCGAGACGTTCCACCCGTTCCGCAATCCTCCCTGTGGATCTGCTCGCTCAGCGTGGTGACCGCTTTGTCGCTGAGGCCCTGACGTGCATTCAGGTCACCGGCCACCACCAGCGGCATCGCTTTCGTGGCCACGAACGCCCTGATGGTGGCTGCGAGCGCCTCCGCCTGCATCACACGGTGATCGTCCGGGTCGAGATGCACAACCATGACGCGCATCGGCTTGCCGTGCGATCCCCGTGGCGTCACAGTCGCGGCGATCGCCACGCGGCGCTGCTTGCCGAATGGCAGCTCGATGGCGGTCACGTCTGAGAGCGGTTCGGTCGAGAGCACGGCGTTGCCGCGGTCCTCGCGCTGTGACACATTCGTCGCCGATCCGTTGCGCATCGACGGAACGTAGGCGACTGAGAGATCGAGTTCGTCGGCGAGCGCTGCGACGTCCGGCGCCGGTCTGCGCGGGCGGATTGCGCCCGGGGGATTGAGCGTCGGCGGATAGGAGTCGGGGACATCCCATCCCGCTCGGAAGGTCTCCTGGAGGAGCACCACCAGGCCGCCGCTCTGCGCAGTTGTCTCTTGCAGCAGCTTCGGAATCAATTCTTCCGCCCGGCCGCCGCCAACGTGCACGTTCCAGCTGAGGATCGTCAGCTGCGTGATGTCCGCCGACTCGGTGAACACCGGCGCGCGCAGCACCGGTCTGCCGACGCTTTCGCACCAGGCGTTCAGCGTGGCGTCGCCGTTCCCCTTCCACCGCAACCACGTGACGCCGGCCACGGGTTCGAGACATCGAAGGACCGGTTCTGGAGGAACGGCCTGCGGCGGAATCGACCGGGCGATCGCGAAGGCCGGGAGCATCAGCGCGATCGCGCCGACATGGACGAGGCGAAGAGACGACACGCGCCCGCTCCTTTGTATAACTCGATTCTTAGGATAGGCTACCGCCCCGGGGGACCTGATGAGGCGACGACTCGTACTTGGAACGTTGATCGGGGTTGGCGTGTTGACGCTGGTCGTGTCCGGGCAAGGGCCGCCTGCCGCGCCGACGGCAGCCGCGTTGGCCGCGACCAAGATCGAAAAGGTCAAGGACAACCTGTACGTGATCACCGGTTCCGGTGCAGAGAATCAGGACGCGTTCAGCGGTGGCAACACCGCCGTCTTCATCACCGACAGCGGCGTGACGCTGGTCGACACCAAGCTGCCCGGATGGGGACCAACGATCCTCGAGAGGATCAAGACCGTCACCAACAAGCCGGTCACCCGCATCATCAACACGCACACGCACAGCGATCACACCGGCGGCAACATGGCGCTGGGCGGCGGCACGGTCGAGATCGTCGTGCAGGAGAATACGAAAGCGAACCTGACCAGGGATCCGTCGTATGCCGGCGCGAATGCCAAGTTCCTTCCCACCAGGACCTACAAGGACAAACTGACGATCGGTTCAGGGAAGGACGAAATCGATTTGTACTACTTCGGCCGCGGCCACACGAACGGCGACGCCTTCGTCGTATTCACGGCGCTGCGCACGATGCACGTGGGCGACATCTTTGCGTGGAAGGCGCTGCCCTACGTCGACGCCGGCAACGGCGGCAGCGTCGTCGAACAGCCGGAGACGCTCGCGAAAGCGGTCGCGACGGTGAAGAACGTGGACACGATCATCAACGGCCACATCCCGGTGGGCACCTGGAACGACCTGAAGGAGTACGCCCAGTTCACGAAAGAGTTCGTCGACTACGCCAGAGCCTCGATGAAGGCAGGCAAATCGGCGGAGCAGGCCGGCAAGGAATTCAAAGTCGACCCGAAGTTCAAGGGCTACGTCGCGAGCGTGACCCCGATGTTCGGCGCTGCGGCCAACCTGCAGATCGCCTACGACGAGCTGAAAGCGAAGAAGTAGAGGCCGCCTTCGTACGTAGGGGCCGCCGTCAGGCGGCCCTCCCGCTACATCAACCCCAGGATCTGTCTCGCAACCGCGGGTGATGCGACCTCCCGGTCGTACTCGCCGCACAGATCGTTCACGCGCGCGACGAGCTCGGCATTCGACGCGGCGAGTCGCGTCCTGTCCCAGCGCACGTTGTCCTCGAGGCCAGTACGACAGTGCCCGCCCATCTCGAGGCACCACCGGTTGACGTCGAGTTGATGACGGCCGATACCCGCAGCGACCCAGGTGGCGTCTGGCATCAGCTCTCTCAACTTCGCCACCTCGAATTCCAGGATGTCGCGCGCCGCCGGGAGCGCGTGCTTCACGCCGAGGACGAACTGCACGTGCAGCGGCCTCTTCAACAGGCCGTCGCGCGCGTAGTCGATCGCGTTGTAGAGCATCGCCAGGTCGAAGACTTCGATCTCCGGCTTCACGCCGTAGTGGTTCATCTTCTCGGCCAGCTCGCGGATCAGATCGGGCGGATTCTCGTACACGCGGGTCGGGAAATTCACCGAGCCGGTCGAGAGCGATGCCATCTCGGGGCGGTGGTGCAGCATCCCTCCGCGTTCGGACCCGACGCCCGATCGGCCGCCGGTCGAAAATTGCAGGATGAGGTCGGGGCAGTGTCGGCGGATGCGTTCCTTGAAGTCCGCGAACTTGTCAGGGTTCGAGGTCGTCGTCTGATCGTCGTTGCGCACGTGCACGTGCACCATCGCTGCGCCAGCCTCGTACGCGGCGTGCGTCGACTCGACCTGCTCGCTCACGGTGATCGGCACCGCAGGATTGTTCTCCTTGCGCGGCACCGATCCGGTGATTGCCACTGTGATGATGCAGGGTCCAGCCCCGTTTTGCATCGGATATGTATATCCGATCTTCGACAACGATAAGGAAAAGGGCAGCGCAACGCCGCCCCGAATTCATCTCTGTCGCTCGATCGCCGTGGATGTAAAGTGAAGTTCACTTCAGGAGAGGGCACTGTCATGACACGACGAGTGGGAATCGCTGCGTGTGCGGTGTGTCTCGTGCTGGCCGGAACGGTCGTCGTCATGCGGGCGCAGGCGGGCGATCCGCATGCGGTGAGCGCGGAACAGTACGAGAAGTGGAAGAAGGAGCTCTCCAACTGGGGCCGCTGGGGCAAAGACGATGAGATCGGCGCGCTGAATCTGATCACGCCGGCCAAGCGGAAGCAGGCTGCAGCGCTGGTGAAGGAGGGCGTGTCGGTGTCACTTGCGGCCGATGCCGATACGGTGAAGGCGGTCGACAACCCCAATCCGTATGACGTTACGCACATCGGCATCCAGTCGGATCGGATCGCGGTCGAGTATCACGGCATCGCGCACACGCATCTCGACTCGCTCGCACACATCAACGAGCGCGGTGTCTTCTACAACGGCTACACGCCGCAACCGGATGTGGTCGTCAAAGAGGGTCATGCCAGGAACTCGATCCACAACGTGAAGAGCGGCGTCTTGACGCGCGGGATTCTCATCGATATCCCGCGGCTCAAGGGCGTGCCGTATCTCGAGCCGGGCACGCCGATCTACGTCGAGGATCTGGAGGCGTGGGAGAAGCGGGCCGGCCTCAGAGTGTCAGCGGGCGATGCGCTCTTCGTACGTACCGGTGTGTGGGCGCGGCGCAAGGCCGTGGGCCCGTGGCTGCGCGGGCGCGCGGAGGGCGGGCAGTCGGCAGGCCTCCATCCATCGGTTCTCCCCTGGCTGAAGGCGCGCGACATCGCGCTGCTGGGAAGCGACCACCCGCAGTATGTCGCACCGGGGACGCCCGGCGCGCCTCGTGGCGCGGTCCACGATTTCGCGCTCGTCTATCTTGGGGTACACCTGTTCGACAACTGCGATCTGGAAGCACTCGCCGACGCAGCCGCGGCGCGGAAGCGGTGGGAGTTCCTGCTGACCGCCGCACCGCTTCCGATTCGGGGCGGAACCGGATCGCCGCTCAATCCGATCGCCACGTTCTGACCAGTCGACGCCCGACAACGGAGACGCCACATGATCAAGAGCCTTCGAGTGGTCGCGCTCGCAGCGGTATTCGTGAATGCGGGCTGTTCGCTTGCGACCGGAATCCGACTGAACACCGATGCAATCGGAAGGAGTACGGACACGATCGCCACCAACACGCAGGCGATTCAGGCATCGACCAAGGAAACGACGACGCTCGTGCCCGCGCTCGAGGGAAGCCAGCGTCTGGTCGCTCCGCTGCAAGCGGTCGCGGGGCTGGACCCGGCGATGAAAAGCGTGGCCTCGCTGAGCGAACCGATGGGGCGTGTGGCAGCGCTCGACCCGAGCATGCGTGCGCTCGCGGAACTGCAGCGACCGATGACCGACCTGGTGGCGATCGGTCCGGGGCTCGATCGCGCCGCGGCGTTGGGCGGTCCGTTGACAGACGTCGCCGAGATGCGCGCGAGTCTGGAATCAGTTGCGTCGCTGCGCGGGTCGCTCGATCAGGTCTCGCAGCTCGAGCCTCGTCTGCGCGCGATGGCCGATCTCGGCGGCCCGCTGCAGCAGTTGAGCGCGCTGCGCGAACCGCTGGAACAGGTGGGTTCGCTGACGGGGCCCATGTCGGCGCTGACCGGGATGCTCAATCGGCCGCTGCTGCTGCTGCTCGTCGCTGTCATCGGTCTGCTCGCGTGGGGAGCGGTCACGTTTCTGGCCGTCCGTCTCGCGATTCTCAGCACAGCCCGAACAACGGCTGCGCCCGTGAATGCGCCGATAACACGCTCGTGGATTGAGTGAACCGTGGCGCGCTCGTGTACCTCGACAAGACAATCGGCGACGGATTGCGCGTGCGAGGTAGCAGCGCGCTCTCAGCTCCCTCCGCGACCTAGCCCTGACACCCGACCCCGTTCAGCGTGAACCCGTTCGGCCTTCCCGGCGTCCCGGTTCCGATGAATCCGAACGTGATGCTCGCGTTGGAGCCGATCGTGCCGTTCCAGTGCGCCGCGGGATTGCTCGCCGTGACGACGCTGCCGTTCTGCGTGTAGGTGGCGTTCCACCCGCTGCTGAAACGTTCACCAGATGTGAACGCCCACTGCAGCGTGTATCCCGTGATCGGCGTCGCCGACTTATTGACGACGGTGAGGTCCGCGTGGAATCCGCTGTTCCACTGCGTGACGATCGTGTAGCTCACCTGACATCCACTGCCCGATGACGGCGGCGGCGCGGGCGGGGGCGGTGGCGGTGGCGGCGGAGTCGGTGGTGGCGACGGGGATGGCGACGGCGAAGGGGGCGCGGAGCCGACGGACATCTCGTAGAAGTTCGGGAAGTTGCCCGTGATCAACAGCATCGCGAAGAGTCGCCACGCGTTTCCGTAGTAGCTGTTCGGCGTGTCCTTCGTGTTGCGCACGCGGTCGTACGCCGACTGCGGGGTTTCTCTCAACGTACCAGTCGCGGCGCCGCAGTTGACCGGCGTGCGCGTGTCGGCTGCCCAGATCGCGGCCGCAGCGTTCGCCACGAAAAACGGCCACGGACCACTCCCGGTCCGCTGTCCGTTCATGCTGTGCTCGCCGATGTTGTCGAAACCCACACTGCTGAAGAAGCTGCCGATCTCGTTGACGGTTGCGCGCGCATCTGGCGTGCCGTACCACGCCTTGTCCACGGCCGCGCGCCAGGCGAGGCGCGCCGCGTCGTAGCTCCACCACGAGAAGTTGTTGGGCTGCCACGGCACGAGCTGCGGCTCACCGTCGTACCTCACCCAGTTCGGGACGAGCTTCGAACAGTTACCTGGTTTGCCTTGTGCGAGGTTCACGATTTCGTAGTTGCGGGTGATGACGTTGGCCCACGCCGCGCGTTCGTTGGTGAACCTGCCGAACGCGGTGTAATACCCGGGCGAGAAGTACGACAGGTTGACGATGCCTTGCGGGTAGTCGGACGAGAGCGTCCACGCATCACCCGGTAGCAGCTCGTTGCCCGGATTGGTGGCGAGACCAGACGACGGGCTCCCGCCCGCCTTGTCGATCTCGAACTGATAGATCGCGCCGATCATCAGCGTGGCCTGGTTGCAGTAGTTGATGCCCCAGCGGCTCGCGGGCCACGAGCCACGCTGCACCTTGATGCAGGCGTTGAGCAGCCCGAGCGCGATGTCTTCGTCGGCGTCGGTCGCCGCCCCGGTGCCGAGCCGTTGTCCGGGGCTGCCGATATGCCAGTCCATCAAACCGCGTGCGTTCAGGTGATCGGACGTGAAGAGCCACAGTCCGTCGAGCGTGGTCTGGTCGTCGAAGATCGAGGCGAGCAGGATCCCGTAGCCCTGACCTTCCGACACGGTCGAGCCACCGTCAACGCCGCCCATCACGCGCAGCCGACCGTTGCCACCCGCGTTCGTCGCGGTGATCTGCGCCGACTTCCATTCCTGCCACGCTTGCGACAGCTGCGCCGGATCGAACGTCACAGTCGTCGTCTGGTTGTACGGGAACAGGAACGGGTCGCTGGAATTGGCGAGGGCGAGCGACGTGCTCACGATCGCGACCGCAAGCGCCGCGATCGTGGTCCGAACGAGTGCGAGTCCTGGCAACGAGCGAGTCGCTGGCGAGATCCCACGAGAGTCTGTGACCCTGGTGAGATCCCGCTCAGCGCGTTGTCTGATCGTCAAGGACGTGGCGCGTCAGGCTGGCCGGGTGAACGCGGCGAGGTCGGATCCGGCGATCCGGGGCTGCGCGGCGAAGTCGGGTCAGGTGATCCTGGCGTGCGAGGTGAAGTCGGCGCCGGTGAAGTTGGTGACGTCTCTGAGCGAACCTCGATGTTGCTCGCGATGTTCGTCTGTCCATCCTTCTTGTACTGAATGGTGACCTGCTTACCGGTCATCGTCGCCAGGCCTGCAGCGCTCTTGTCCGCGCCGCCGATCTTGGTCGAGTCGTCGTACTTGAACTTCATGTCCGGGCCGGTGAGCATCTTCACCGTGACCGTCTTGGTCTTGGTGTCCACATCAGTGAGTTCGCCCGTGGCGGTGGTCGACGCCTGCGCCTGGCCGAGTGCCCCCGATGACGGAGATGGAGCAGAGGGCGCGCCGGGAGATGGCGGCCTCTGACCCGCGGGGCTCTGTGCCGCGGGGCCATCCTGCTGCGCGTGCAGCGGCTGTGCGCTCACCGCGAAGACGAGCGCCAGAGAAGCGAGTCCGAGAAATACACCCTGGGTACGTTGCATGGTTGCCTCCTGTATGGGACGTGGCAACCAACGTACCAACAGGCGCTCGTCTGTCGGCGACACGATCTCTGACTGAAAGTGACGACTGGAAACAGAGCGGCGTCACGACCGACCCTCCGGTCGGGCTTCATGGTCTGGGTAGAAACGGGAGGGGTGGCGTATGGTCGTCGAACACAACCTTAGGCGTATTGAAACCAGCCAAGGGCTGCGCTCCTGATATCCCCTTCGCCCCTTGGCTGGTTGCCAGTATCTCTGGCCGCGCTCCGCGCGGCTAGGACCGCTATGCGGTCGGAGGCGACGAGTACGACATTCGCGTTCCGGGCCGCATAGCGGTCCAATCATCGCAACATCCATTTGGTCTTCAATCGACCTCGAGCGTCGAACCAGAAAACGCCTTCGCGCGCGCCGAGCGCAAACAGCGCGAGGTTCTGGTCGTAGTACTTCGCCGGACGTCCGAGCAGTCCCGTGCTCGTATCGCGCGACGACTGCACGCGCGCGAACTGTTCGCGGGCGAGTCGCGTCTCGCCGAGCTGATCGAGATACGGCAGCAATGCCGCGGAGAATCCGATCGGACCTTTTGGATCGCGCGTCACGCCGTCTGCAGTGATCGTCGCTGGAGGGATGCGCGTGTCGCGCACGAGACGCGCCATCCCCGCGAGCGCGTTCAACGTCTCGTCGCGCCCCGGCGTCGCCGGATCGAGCATGCCGGCCCACAGATAGGTGCGGATCGCATCGTAACTGCCCTGTGACGAGGGAGTGAATCGGCCTTCGTCGGTAATCTCGATCCAGTCGGTGGCGAAGCCACGCGGCGAGGATGCGCGCACGAGCGCGGGGATCTGTTTCGAGATCTGATCCCACGGGCCGCTGTGATGCAGCGTGCTCAGTCCGACGAACAATTGCAGGGGCAGATAGCTCGCGTTCAGTCGAACCGATTCCTCAGTGCGAAATCCGCGCGCGCCTGGAAGAAGCACGGTCCCGACGTTCGGAAGCTGCGCGGTCTCTTCATTGGCGATGCGTGTCGCGAGCGACTCGGCGATCTGTGTGTAGCGCGGTACGCTCCAGGCGGTTCCCGCTTCGAACAGCGTATACGCCATCCAGACGTCGGCATCCGACGCGGAGTTGTCGTCCAGAATCGCCCATCGATTGTCGGCGCCGCGCCCCCACAACCACGCCGGCAGTTGGGAGGAGAGGGAGCCAGAGGTCAGGTTCAGCTCCGTCCATCTGAGGAGCTTGTCGAAGCGTTCGCGGTCGTTGGCCACGAGCGAGAAGAACATCGCGTAGGCCTGTCCCTCAGAGGTCGTGCGATCACCAGAGTCCCGATCGATCACCCGAATCTGTCCGTCCATGAAGGACATCGTGTACGCCGTCCATAGACGTGGCCACTCACGGGATGTGCAGCTCATCGCCATCGAGCTTAAAAGGAGAAGAGACATGACGATGTTCAGTTTCCACACGGCGGTGTACTCCTTGCGCGCGCGTCTCGTCGAGAGAAGCCCTGATGCAAGTCTTCTGCACACCCTGAACCAACCTGGACGGCCAGGCGAGCATCGATATTGCTTGAGTGGGATCTGTGAGCGCGATGCACGCCAGCAACGACTTCATCCCGCCGTCGCCTGCTCAGGATCGTGTAGATGTGGGCGAGCTCATCCTGGATCGCGGACGCCCGACCAGCGGCCGTGGTGCGCTGGACGATGAGCTTCGACACGCGCGTCCACGGTTGCGCCGGCGCCGCGGGAGGCTGGTGGCCATCGCGCTCGCATTATTCGCAGTCGTGCTGGCGAGCGGGCTCGCCGTTCTGATCGTCGTTCCGCTTGGATGGCGCGAGCAGGCGATCGCCGGCTCGATGCTGATCGCAGGCGCGATCGTCTTCGCGAAGCTCTCGCGATCGCCAACGGTGACGCTGGCGCTGATGGCGGTCTCGCTGTTCGCGACGCTTCGGTACGGCTATTGGCGCGCCGTTCAGACCTATGAGGGTGTGACGAGCGCGGGGCACCTCAATCAGTGGGACACCGTGTTCGTGTTGCTGCTGCTCGGCGCCGAGTTCTACGCCTTCGCGACGCTCGCGCTCGGATACTTCCAGACGCTGCGCCCACTTCGTCGGCCGGTCCTGCCGCTGACCGATCCGCTCTCGCGGTGGCCGACGGTCGACGTTCTGATTCCGACCTACAACGAACCGCTCGACGTCGTGCGGGCCACGGTGTTGGGCGCGCTCGCGCTCGACTACCCCGCAGACAAGATCAAGGTCTTCGTCCTCGACGACGGCCGTCGTGATGAATTCCGCGAATGGTCCGCCCGCGTCGGTGCCGGGTACATGACGCGCACCAACAATGCGCACGCGAAGGCCGGCAACATCAACGAGGCGCTCAAGAAGACGAACGGGGAGCTGGTCGCGATCTTCGACTCCGACCATGTGCCGACGCGATCGTTCCTGCAGATGACGATCGGCTGGTTTGCGCGCGATCGGCGACTGGGCCTGGTGCAGACACCGCATCACTTCTACTCGCCCGATCCGTTCGAGCGCAATCTCGGACAGTTCCGCAAGGTGCCCAATGAAGGGGCGCTCTTTCATCGTCTCGTGCAGGACGGCAACGACTTGTGGAACGCGGCCTTTTTCTGCGGCTCGTGCGCCGTGCTGCGACGTGAAGCGCTCGATCAGATCGGCGGGATCGCCGTCGAGACCGTGACTGAAGACGCACATACCGCGCTCCGCATGCAGTGTCGCGGCTGGAACACCGCCTACATCAACGTGCCGCAGGCCGCGGGGCTGGCCACCGAAAGCCTGTCGGCGCATATCGGCCAGCGGATCAGATGGGCGCGCGGCATGGTGCAGATCCTCCGCCTCGAGAATCCGCTCTTCTGCAGGGGCCTCTCGCTGTCACAGCGGCTGTGCTACTTCAACGCGACCACGCACTTTCTGTTCGCGGTGCCACGTCTCATCTTCCTCACCGTTCCACTGACCTATCTGCTGCTGGGAATGGTGAATATCTATGGGTACTCGCTCGCCGTGTTTGCGTATGCGCTGCCGCACCTCGTGCTCGCGCACCTGACCAACGCCCGCGTCCAGCGCGGATTCCGATCCGCCTTCTGGAACGAGATCTATGAAGCCGTTCTCGCCCCCTACATCCTGTTCCCGACGCTGCTCGCGCTCATCAGCCCGAGGCTTGGCAAGTTCAACGTCACCGCCAAAGGGGGCATCGTCGAGCGCTCGTACTTCGATCACCGTGTGGCATTCCCATTCGTGCTGCTCCTGGGGTTGAACGTCGCCGGGCTCGTGGTCGCGCATCAGCGGTTCGTGAGTGATCCCGCGCACCACGACACGCTGATCATGAACGCCATCTGGACGGTCTACAACATCGTGATCCTGTCCGTGGCTGCGTCCGTGGCTCGCGAGCGGCGGCAACGGCGCGGCGACGTGCGCGTCGATGTGCGCGTGCCGCTGACGCTCGTGATGTCCGACGGACGACGCGTGGCCGGTGTGTCGTCTCAGTTGTCGCGACACGGAACCACGGCATGGTTCGACACGCCGGTGAAACCGCAGCGCCATGAGCTCGTCACGATCGCGTTGGGCGGACGAGGGACGCGATGCGAGATCGACGCGCGCGTGGTCGCGGTCAAGGGCCGACGCCTGCTCCATCTGATGTTCCCGCGATTGACGACGGCGCAGGAACGATTCCTCGTCGACGCCATCTACTCGAGGCCCGAAGCGTGGCTCCGGTGGGACACCGGCCGCCGCGATGATTCGCCACTTGGAAGTCTCTGGCGGGTCGTGTGGCTGTCGCTTCGCGGACTGGTCGTGGTCGTGATCGGCATGTTCACGCCGCCGCGCCACGGACATACCGATGGGCGGGCCCGCCGGCGCAAGCGGGCGCAGACCGCGACGGCATCGATGCTGGCCCTCATGGTCCTGCTGCCGACGAGCGGCGTGGATGCGCAAGTCGCACCGGTGATGTTTCACGACGGGTACGAGCTCCGTGAGATCTCCGGACAGGGATCGACGAGCGTGCTGCAGCGCGACGGCGCATTGCTCAACTTCTTCTTCGGCGTGCCGGTCACGAAGATCATCAGCGAGGCGACGTTGAGTCTGCGGTATGCGGCGCGCCTCGCAGAGCCCGACGAGGTGCGGCTGGAGCTGCTGCTGAACGGCTCGCGCATCGGAACGATTGCGGTGGATCCGGGTAGAGACGAGCAAGCCGAGGTTCCACTGCCGGCCGATTTGCTGACCACGGACAACACGCTCACGATCCGGCTCATTGGCCGATGTGCCGCGTGCGTCCGTGCGGGCGTGCCATGGCTCGTCATCGATGGCCGCAGCCGGCTCGGAATCGCCGGTACGAGGTTGCCGCTGGCCAATGATCTGGCGCTGCTGCCGCTGCCGTTCTTCGACGCCGGGTCGAGGCGCGCGTGGCAGCTGCCGATCGTGTTCTCGAGCGCGCCTGATGTCGATGAAGTGAAAACGGCGGCGATCGTGTCGTCGTGGTTCGGTGTGGGTTCCGACGTCCGGAGCGTGCGGTTTCCGGTCTCGATCGGCGAACTGCCGCAGGGGCATGCGGTCGTGCTCGTGCGCCGCGGGTCACCGCTCGAAGGGATGTTGTCGCTGCCGGCGACACCACGCACGCTGATCGCGATGCGCGACAACCCGAGCGATGTCTACGGCAAGCTGCTCGTCATCGTGGGTGATGGGCCGGACGATCTCCTCGCGGCGGCGCGTGCGCTCGTCAGCAACGAGAACTTGACGCGAGTCCATGCCGACGTCTTTCCGGTCGTGAGCGCCCCGGAGCGACCGCGCGCGCAGTACGAGGCGCCACGATGGCTCGCGAGCAACAAACCGGCGCCGATCGGCCTCTACACGAGCGCCGATCGCCTGAAGCTCGCCGGCTCCGGATCGATCAACGTGTACTTCCGGTTGCCGCCCGATCTGTTTCTCTCCGCACGGCAGTCGGTGCCGCTGCTGCTGAAGTTCAGTTACTTGGGTGTCGGTGAGGACGCGAAGGCCGCAGTGCACCTGCGGCTCAACGCCCAGGACGTCGACAGCATTCGCCTCGAGCCATCGTTGAAACTGACCAAGCGCGAGGAGATCGTCCGACTGCCAACCGGCCGCCTTCGCCCGTACACGAACACCCTGACGATCGACGTCGATTTCGGCCGTACCGGCGCCACGCCTGGCGCGTCGCAGTACGCCGCGATCGATCGCCTGTCGACAATCGATCTGCGAGGCCTGCCGCACTCGGTGGTGCTGCCCAGGCTCGAGCTCGTGGTCGATGCGGGCTACCCGTTTACCGCATGGCCCGATCTCTCGCGGACCGCGGTCGTGCTGTCGAATCGACCGTCGCCGCGTGAATACGAGTCGGTGCTGAACATGCTCGGGTTCTTCGGCGCGCAGACCGGGGCGGCGGTCACCGGCGTGACGATTGTCGACGCGGCCCACGTGGATGCGGTTCGAGACAAAGACCTGGTGGTGCTCGGCACACCGATGACGCAGCCGCTGCTGACCGATTGGGGAGGGGCCATGCCGCTCGGTCTGCTGAGAGACGGATCGGTGATCAACAGCGCGACCGAGTCGACGCTCTGGCTGCACCCGCAGTGGCCGTTCCGGCTCGAAGATCGTCCGCGCCTCGCGAGGCTGGTCGGCGCCGGATACACCTTCGACGCTGTGCTCGAGCAATTCGTCTCACCGTACCGTGCGGACCGATCCGTCGTTGCCATCGTGCCGGGCGACGACGGTGGTGAGGCCGCGGCCGCTGCGTTCACGACCGGACGCACCGGCCCGATCTACGGCGGCATCGCGGTGGCGCGCAACGGACGGTTCGAATCGTTTCTCCTCGGCATCTCGGCCTATCACTCGGGTCCGGTCACCGACTACCAGCGCGCGCTCGTGGTGCTGCTCGAACACTACTGGCTCATCCCGCCGGTCGTGCTGATGGCCGCGCTGGTCATAGGCGGCAGCATGCGGGTCGGCACCGATCGCATTGCCGCACGACGGCTCCTCGCACGCAGAGCGTAAACCTTTCTCTCGGGGGGTGAAAGGCATGTCGTCACTGAAACGCCTTGGTGTGTCACTCGTACTGGCGCTCGTCGCCACGACGTTCGTTGCCGGCCAGGGTAGTGAGGGTGTGGACATTCTGCTCGGCAAGGCGCGCTCGCTCGAAGCGCGCGGCCGGATGGATCTCGCGGCGCAAAACTGGAATCAAGTCCTGCTCGTGGATCCGAATCAACGTGAGGCGCTCGCCGGCCTGGCGCGCGAGGCGAAACAGAGCGGCAATGCCGAAGGCGTACGCCTCTACCTGGAACGACTGCGGAAGGTGAACCCGCGTGATCCGGCGATCACGGCGATCGAGCGGATGCGTGTGCTCACACAGCCGGAACGCGCGCGTCTCGATCAGGCCGTTCGCCTGGCCACCGACAAGCGTCCCGACGACGCGATGAAGATCTACCGTGAGGTCTTCGGCACCGAGGCGCCGTGGGGCAAGTGGGCGGAGACGTACTACCAGACGCTAGCGGTCTCCACTGGCGGACGCACCGAGGCGATCAACAGACTGCGCGCGCTGTCGAAAAGCGATCCCGGCAATGAAGTGTACCGGCTGTGGCTCGCGCGGATCTTGAGCTACGACCAGGACGCGCGCCTCGAGGCGATGCGGCTGCTCGAGTCGATCCGTGACTCCGGTACCGCGGAACAGGCGCGCCCGGTGTGGCGCCAGGCGATCGTGTGGGAGAAAGACAATCCCGCGGTGCAGCCGTCGCTCGAGGCCTACCTCAAACGGTATCCCGACGCCGAGCTCTCGCAGGTTGCGACCCGTGTTCGAGACAACCGCGAGAAGGCCGACCAGGAAGCGGACAAGCAGCGGGGCTTCCGCGCCCTGCAGCGGAAGGACATGTCGACCGCGGCGCGCGAGTTCGAAGACGTCCTGCGGCGATCGCCGAAGGACGTGAATGCGCTGGTCGGCCTCGGCTTCGTCCGTCTCGATCGAAAGGAGTTCGCCGAAGCGCTCGTGCTGTTCGACAAGGCGCGTGCGCTCGCACCGTCGCGAGCCGACATTCGCGAGGGCTACGAGAACGCGCAGTACTGGTCGGCAATCGAGCGGGGTCAGGCGCTGGAGCAGCGCGATCCCGACCGCGCGATCGCCGCGTATGAAGAGGCGCTCGGGCGTCGCCCGCAGGAGGAGCAGCCGGTCCTTGCGATCGGGCAGATCATGCTGCGCCGGGAGCGTCTGCCCGAAGCGGCAGCGCGGTTCGATCAGGTGTTGAAGCGTTCGCCATCGAATGTCGACGCCATGATCGGGCTCGGCTTCGTGCGCCTCAAGGAGAAGAACTTTGCCGCAGCGGTCACGCTGTTGGGGAAAGCGCGATCGATCGCTCCCAATCGGACCGGCGTCGAGGAAGGCTACACCACTGCCCGGTTCTGGGGTGTCATGACCGACGCGTCAGCGGCGTTCGACAAGGGCAACGCCGATGCGGCGATGAAGGGGTACGAGCAGGCGCTCACGATCGATCCGGCGTCCGGGGATGCGCTGCTCGGTCTGGCCGGTGCGGCCGAGCGTCTTCGGAAGCTCGACGTCGCGCTGAGGTCGTACGAGCGGCTGACCACCGCAGCCCCCAACGATTCACGTGTGTGGCTCGGGTTGCTGCGCGTACAGATCGCATCGGATCAAGTCGATGCTGCAGCACGCACGTTCCGCGCGATCCCGGATCCGCTGCGGCGAAAGCTTGAACAGCGGCCTGACTACCTGGCGCAGTTGTCGATGGTGTTGTTCGCCACGCATCGTGAGACCGAAGGCGATAAGGTGTTGGGGCAGGCACTGGAGGCCGCCGCCAAGGGAGACTCCGACGAATCGCTCGGCATTCGTCTGCAGATTGCGAACATCCTGGTCGAGCAGGGTCAGATCGATCGCGCGATCGCGATCTACTCGAACGCGACCGAGCTGCACCCCACCAACGTGATCGCGTGGCAGGGCCTGGTCGGTGCCTATGCCGCGAAACGCGACTTCGACCGTGCATCGTCGGTCGTGCGCACGATGCCGCGCGCGACGTTGGACGCGGCGTCGCAGAACACGGGCTTCCTCAATGCCGTGGCGGCAAGCTATGCCGCCGGCGGACGATGCAGTGAGGCAGAGCAGCTGCTGACGCGATCGCTGAATCTCGATCGGACCGCGGGGCGCACGCAGTCGGCCGAGACCCAGCTGCAGCTCGCGGACATCTGGATGCGGCAGGCCCAGTACGACAAGGCGGCCGAGGCGTATCGTACGGTGATTGCGGCCAACGATCGTTCGGTCGAAGCGTGGCGAGGGTACATCGTGGCGCTCCACAACCGCGGCGACGACCGCACGATGCTCACGGAGTCACGTCGTCTCCCGAAGGCGACGCGCGACGCGCTCGCGAAGGACCCTGGCGTGCTGTCGCTGCTGGCGGGCGCAGAGTCGCAGGCGGGTCAGTACGACAATGCCGTTGCGCTCCTCGAAAATGCGCGCGCAGTCTATCGGACCAACGGGCGCACCCCGCCGGCCGACGTCGACCTGCAGCTCGGCTGGGCGATGCTCAAGTCGTCGCAGTCGTCTGCGCTGGGCGACTTGATCGCACGGACGCGCGCGCGCACGGACCTCACAGCCGAGCAGCGAGCCGCGGTCGATGATCTGTGGCTCTCGTCGCTCTTCTCACGCGTCGATGCCGCCATGAATCGGGGCGATGCGTCGAATGCTGCCATGATCCTCACCGAAGCGTGGCGCGAGGCGCCCAAGAATCCGAAGATTCCGTCGGCGCTGGCCGCCCTCTATTTGAAGCGAGGTGATCGCGGGCGGGCGATGGAGGTCTATCAGACGTGGGGACTGCAAGGTGCTGAGGCCGGCGACTACCGCGCCGCCGCCGGCGCGGCGCTCGCCGCGCATGACTCGATTACTGCCGATCGGCTGCTGCGCGAGGGCTTGCAGAAATGGCCGGCCGATCGCGACCTCCTGCGCATGACCGGCAGACAGGCGGTATCTCACGGCGACTATCGCGAGGCTGAGAAGCTCTTGAAGGCCGCCCTCGCCGCAAAGCCCACTCCGCCGAGCGCCGTTGCAGCGGTGGCGCCACGCGGTGCCGCGCCGCGGTCCGAATCATCCGAACGCGCCTGCACGCAGGAGGCGCCTCGCACGACGCCTTCAGCCAGTTCGCGAGTCAACCTCGGCCCGCGCGTCATCTTTGCGAGCCTCCAGCGTGCGGTCGATTCGCCAGTGGCAGCGCCGCAGACGACGCCCCCCAATCCTCAGCAGACGCCGCCGCCGGCGCCGCCGGTCGATCAGCAAAGTCCGCCAGCGAACCCGCAGAGCGGGGCGCCTCCTGTTGCCGCTCCAGTACAGGAAGTGCAGAGCGAAGCGATCGCAGATGACATCGATGCCGTGAAGAACCGCAACACGCCGTTTGCCTCGATGGGCGCCGCGTTTGGCGGCCGTGCCGGCGATCCAGGACTGAGCCGTCTGATCGTTCGTGACGTTGCACCAGGCGGGTCGGTGACGATCGGAAACACGGCACGCTTCGGCGTCGACGTGCATTCGCTCACCTTGACGAGCGGTACGCCCGACGGCCTGTCGGGCTATCGATTTGGAACGTTGCCGCTCGGGGCAACGTTCGCCGAGCAGCGTGCCGAGGGCGTCACCGCGGATCTGCAGTTCGCGACCAGTCTGGTGGGTCTGACGTTCGGAACGGCGCCGAGCGACTTCCTCGTGAAGACGTGGACCGGGGGCCTGCGCATCGGACCCAACACCGGGGCAGTGCGGCTGCTGGTGGTGCGCGACCGTGTCAAGGACAGCCTGCTTTCGTACGCGGGTCAGCGCGACCCTGGCACCGGAACCGTATGGGGCGGCGTGGTCTCCAACGCCGCGTCGCTGCAGATGAGCCACGATTCGCGCGGGAATGGGATGTATCTCTCGGTGGGCGGTGCGATCCTGCAAGGGCAGAACGTCGAGGACAACTGGAACGCCGAGGCCAGTGCCGGCGCGTATTGGACGGTCAGCACCGGCGGTCCCACCTCGCTGACGCTCGGCGTCGCCGGGAGCGCGATGCACTACAACAAGAACCTGAGCTCCTTCTCACTCGGCAACGGCGGATACTTCAGCCCGCAGCGCTACATCATGGGCGCCGTACCGTTGTCGTGGACGGTGAGGCACGCGCGCCTGTCGTTCGATCTGCAGGCGAGCCCGGGGTTCCAATACTTCAACGCCGACTCAGCACTCATCTATCCGCTCGGCATCGTCCCTGCCGTGCGCTCCCCGTTCGACGCGGCCGCCTACGATGAGCAGAAAGGCAAGGGCGCCAACTACAACGTGTTCGCGAAGGCGGAATATCGGATCGCGCCGCACTGGCACCTGGCCATTTTCGGCGGCGCGAACAACACGCGCGATTTCAACACCAGCACGATTGGCGTGTCGCTCAAGCTGCTGGCCAATCGTCTTCCCGCGAGCACCAATCTGCGCGCGCTGGCTGTCCCGGATTGGAGGGGCAACCAGCCGCTCGGGCCCTGAGCACGCGGAGGAAGCGGAGGGGCGCGGAGACGACGATCATCGCAGGGATCGCCGAGGGGCAGAGGGCCGCGGAGCGCGCGTGCGAGGGGTGACCCGCACGGCAGTGTTTCACAATGCGGGTCACCCCTCACACGCGTTCTCGGCGCTCTCCGCTCCTCAGCGCTCTCTGCGTTGATCGTCGTCTCTGCGTTCTCCGCCCCCTCCGCGTCCTCGCGCGCGCATCGAGGATAATCGGGCGCGGATGTCCTCTGATACCAAGCACGCCGAGAAGGAATACCTGAAGCGCACGGGCTCGTCAGCCTGGGAGCGCACGAAGCCGTTTTCACCACCTGGCTCCGACACGCTCGACGACAGCGCGCACATGCTGCACGACTTCGCGGCGGCGATGCTGACGCTGAAGCCGTCACCCGATGATCTGATTCTCGATCTCGGTGCGGGCGCCTGCTGGTGCTCCGATCTCCTCGGGCGCCTGAACCGATCGTCGATCGCGGTTGATATCTCGCACGACATGCTGGCCGCCGGCCGCTCGAGACCGGGCACATCCGTGCGCGCGGTGGCCGGAGACATGGAAGCGCTGCCGTTCAAATCCGGAGTCTTTCAGCACGCGATCTGTCTCAGCGCGATCCATCACGTGCCCGACATTCCGGCGGCGGTGCGTGAGATCGCGCGGGTGCTCGATTCTGGCGGCGTCGCGCTCTTCTCGGAGCCGGGGCGCGGCCACGCGGAAGCCCCGGTGGCGACTGCGGCGATGCGCGATTTCGGCGTGCTCGAGCAGGACATCCTCGTCGGCGATTTCGTGCACGCGTGCCGTGAGGCCGGCTTCGCCGACGTGCGGGTCAAGCCGCTGGTCTACACGGTTCCTGGGTTCGACCTGACGCTCGAAGCGTGGGAGGCGTGGACGCGGCTGGCGTCGTCGAAGCGGCCGCGGCGCGCGCTCGCCAAGATCGGTCTCGCGTGTGCGGAACTGGTGGGACTCGGCAAGCAGGGACCGGTCTTCGAGGATACCTTCGCGATCTCGCTCGTCCGCACCCTGCGTCCGCTCGTTGAGCATCATCCGGTCATCGTTGCATCGAAATCCGCCGCGACCGATCGCGCCGGCGCTCGTTGGAGGGCCGATGTGCGCGTCGACATCGGCGACCACGCGGTCGCAGGCACGACGCTGAAGGCGACGATGCATGCGAGCAACACTGGATTCGGTACGTGGCGGCCACAGAGTCGATCCGGAATCGGCCACGTGACGTGCGGGGTACAGCTGCTCGACGGATCGATGCGTCTCATCGATCGCGACTACCACCGCGTCCCGCTGCCGCGCGTCGTCGATCCCGGCGACTCGCTGACGTTGACCTTCGATTGCCCGATGCCTCGCGAGGCAGGTGACTACGGGTTGAAGTTCGATCTCGTCGCTGAAGGAATCACGTGGTTCGAGACCGCTGGATCAGCGGCGATTACACGAACTGTGACAGTGGCACGCTGAGGTCGTGTCGTTCAACGTCCACGGGTTCAAACTTCCGGTTCCCAGTTCCTGATCAACGTTCGCGGTTCGCATTTCCCGGGTCACGCGACTTCGCCAGACTCGATCTTCTCGCTTCTCCCCGCAACGCGTGGTCCCTGTCCTTGATGACGGAGCGGACGATCGGCGAGCGTGCGCCTTTCCTGTCGCCAATTCGCCCGATAGATCGAGCCCAAGGTATTGCGTAAATGAATCCAGCACTAAACCGTCTTCGACTTGGGTCGACCGCTGCAGGTCGCGAGGTCGTTCAGTGCTGGGCATTCGTGGCGAAACCTGCACTCCAGGCGCAGCTGCCGTACGACTTGCCCCTAGCGGCAACGAGTCCGCATCATGTGCGTCGATTGTTGGGGCGATCGCGGACCTGGCCTCGATTGGCAGATGGCGGGCACCAACCGTCGCTTGCCATCCATCTCTCCCGTTGAATTTCGGGGAGTCGACTCACAATCTAGAAATACACTGCCCGTTGGCATGGGACGAAAGAGCCGTGAAAAGCGCGAGCGCAAAGTTCGCGAGGTCGAGTTCAAACGCCATTACGTCGATCCACCACAAGTTAAGTACCCGGTTCGCCTGCGCGCCTCGATCGGCTCGACGGGTTCAGAGCGGCTGCTTGCCAGGCTCGCCAAAGATACGTTTCTCTCCTTGTGGAGCTATCCAAACGTGGTTCGCGATGAGCCACAGGGCAAAGCCGTGATCGCCAAGGAGATTGCGGACCTCATGATCGTCTTCGAAGACGACATAGTCTTGTTTTCTGACAAGGACTGCAGGTTTCCGTCGACCGGGAATCTGGATATCGACTGGAGTCGCTGGTTTCGAAACGCCGTGGAAAAGTCTGCGAAGCAACTCTGGGGCGCCGAGCGACACATCCGACAGCACCCACACAGGATTTTTATCGATTCGAAATGCAAGATTCAGCTGCCAATCCAGTTGCCAGGTCAAACACGGATGCGTATTCATCGTGTCGTGGTCGCTCATGGCGCCTCGCAGCGTTGCAGGGAGGCACTCGGAGGAAGCGGCAGTCTCATGATCATGCCGCAGATCATCGGGGACGACCATAAGAAGACGCGGGCGAATGGAGGAGCGCCGTTCGCAATCGGCCGCGTCAGTGCCACGAATCCGTTCGTTCATGTTCTCGACGACACCTCGCTGGAGCTGCTGCTCAAGAATCTCGACACGGTTTCGGACTTTGTCGGCTATATCCGGAAGAAGGAGGCCTTCATTGAGAGTGGACGTTTGGGAATGGCCGCAGGGGAAGAAGCACTACTCGGACTTTATGTCGCGAAACTGAATGGCAATGACGAGCATGACTTCGTCGTTTCGGCACAGGCAGACGACACGCCGATAGCACTCAGCGAGAGTCGCTGGCATGAGTTCCTAAAAAGCGGGGAACGTCGCCGACAACGGGAGGCCGACAAAGTCAGCTATCTCTGGGACGGATTGATCGAGCAGTTTGCCGGTCACTTTATGGCGGGGACTTCACATCACTTGAGCGAAGTCGATTCGACGCATGGCGACTTTGAAAAGGTGCTGAGATTCTTTGCGCGGGAGAGTCGCCTGCGGCGACGGGTGCTGTCGAGCGCTCTCGTTCACATGCATCGAACCACGCCAGCAACGCGAACGCGACTGCGCGTCGTGCCTCCCATGAGACCGGGAGATCCTTACTGGGTCCTCCTCTTGTTTCCGTTCGCGAATAATTTGAACGTTGGAGAGAGGGTGCCTTACGAACGTTATCGTGCCATCAGGCAGGAGTATCTGAACTGCTGCTTGCGCGTCGCAAAACTGAAATGGCCGGAGGCATTGGACATCGTAGGATTCGCTACCGAAAGCGGCAGAGAGTCGTACGGCTCTGAAGACGCCGCTTATCTGGATGCACGTATTTGGACAGACCAGATGCAAAGAGACGCCAGAACCGTGCAGGAGAAGCTACAAATCCTTATTACCCCAAACATGATTGCCACGCACATATCGGAGTATCCCAAGCCCTAAACCACTCTCGGTGAGTTTCTACGCCCCGAGGGCAAAACGGCCGCATGGGGCTGATTGTCCCGCCGAGGACGGCAGGCCACTATTCCTGGCTCCAATGGCCGGTGAAGGAAACGCCTTGCGCGCGACGTGTCCAATCGCGATCGGGTGACCCGGCGAACCCGGAACCTAGAACTGAGAACCGGAACTCTGAACCCTGAACTCTGAACCCTGAACTCTGAACCCGTTCTGGCGTTTACCAGCCCAGCGCCTGTCCCTTGTTCTGTTCTTCGAGCCACGTCTGCAGTGGTTTGAAGTAGTCGAGGATCGCCGTCGCATCCATCTGCCGCTGGCCGGTCATCGCTTCGAGCGCCTCGGGCCAGGGCTTCGACATCCCCATCGAGAGCATCGCGTTCAGCTTTTCGCCCGCGGCTTTGTTCTCGTAGATCGAGCAGCGGTGCAGTGGCGCGGTGCAGCCCGCTGTTTTCGCGAGCGCGCGGTGGAACTGGAATTCCAGGACGTTCGCGAGAAAGTAGCGCATGTACGGCGTGTTGTCCGGCACGTGGTACTTCGCGCCAGGATCGAAGAACTGTTCGCTCCGGGCCGACGGCGGCGCGATGCCTTGATATTTCAACCGGAGATCCCACCACGCGCTGTTGTAGTGATCGGGGGTCACTTCACCGGAGAAGACCTTCCACCGCCACTGATCGATCACGAGGCCGAAGGGAATGAAGGCCACCTTCTCGAGCGCCTTCGACAGCAGGAGGCCGATGTCGTGGGACGCGTCGGGCGCTTTGTCGAGGAGCCCGATCTTGACCAGATACTCAGGCGTGACCGACAAGGCGATCGTGTCGCCGGTCGCCTCGTGGAAGCCGTCGTTCGCGCTGTCGCGGAACACCATCGGCTGCTTCGAGTAGGCGCGTGCGTAGAAGTTGTGCCCCAGCTCGTGATGGATGGTCGTGAAATCTTCGGCCGTCTGGTCGATGCACATCTTGATGCGGAGGTCGCTCAGGTTGTCGATGTCCCACGCGCTCGCGTGGCAGACGACGTCGCGATCGCGGGGACGCACGAACAGTGAGCGCTCCCAGAACGTCTGCGGCAGCGGCTGGAAGCCGAGCGAGGTGAAGAAGTGCTCGCCGGTCTTCACCATATCGGTCGCGCTCGACTTGCGCCGTTTCAGGATGTCGGTGAGCGAGTAGCCGATGTCGGCGTTGGCCGGCGCCACCAGGTCGTAGATGTTCGACCAGTCCTGCGCCCAGATGTTGCCGAGCAGATGTGCGGGCAGCGGCCCTTTCTCCGGAACGACGTCGCCGTACTTCTTGTGGAGGCGCGCACGCACATACGTGTGCAGCTGCAAGTAGAGCGGCCGCAGCTGTTCGTACAATCGATCGAGCTCTTTGGCGAAGGCGTCGGGCGCCATGTCGTACTTGGCGCGCCACATCGCGCCGGTGTCGGCAAAGCCGAGCTCCTTCGCGCCCTTGTTCGAGAGCTCTGCGAAACGCTGGTACTCCTTCTTCATCGGCGGCGAGATCGTGTGCCACCCCTCCCACGCCTGCCGGATCTCTTTTTCGTTGCGTGATGTCGCCAGCACCTTCGTGACGTCGTCGATGTTCATGCAGGTGTCGGGCTTCGCCGCATCGCGGCACCATTTGCCGCGGCCGTATTCGCCGCGCATTGCCGAGACGAGCGTGGTCAGTTCCTCGGCTTCCTTCGGATCGGACGGCGTGGCCAGGACCAGGGACACCTTGAGCAGGTTCAGCTGACGACGCTGATCGGGGGGAACGTCAATGTTGTCGAAGCGGACCGCTTCCTTGGCGAAGCGTGAGGAGGCGTCGGCCAACGCCTGTGTGGCGCGCGCGTCGAGCGCTTCGGTGTCGGTCGTGATGAAGTTTTGGCCCACCCAGCCGGCGCGATTGGCGTCGAGACTGAGCCTCGTGAACGTGCGGTCGACTTCGTCGAGGAATTTCTTCGCGTCAGTGGCGGTGGGCGCCGTCGTCGAGGCGCCGCTGCAGGCAGCACACAGGGCGAGCGATGCACTGACGATGACGACGTGAACACGATAACGCACGGTGACCTCCAGACAATGCAAGAGACGCCCGATCATAACCGCTCCCGGTGGAAGGGGGCGCGCCTTCGGCGCGGTGGGGCAAGTGGGACCCAAGTTCTTTTTTCGGTGTCTATCTGTATGACGCGAGGGATGGGCAAGGAGTCGGCGATGAGCGCGCACCAGCATCACGGAGCTGAAGTGGTCGTGACCGGCAAACTCCCTCGCGCCAGTGCGGCGATGAACATCACGCCGATGATCGACGTGCTGCTCGTGATCTTCATGGTGACGCTGCCGCTGAATCAGCGAGGCATCGACGTCGATCTGCCTGCGCCGACACCGCCTGTGGATGCGCCATCACCGAGGCAGATCGTGCTCGAGTACACGAGCGACAAACGCCTGTCGATCAACAAACAGGATGTCGCCCATGCCGATCTCGAATCGCGGCTGCGTGAGGTCTTTGCCACGCGCAGCGACAAGACGCTCTTCATCATGGCGTCCGGCAGCCTGCGCTATGGCGAGATCGTGACGGTGATCGACGCTGCGAAGGGGGCAGGGGTGCAACGCGTGGGCGTGGTTACCGAGGCGATGCGACGGCAGTAAGGGGGCGTGACTCCGGCCCTATCTACGCCGCCAAGCGCCGTACCACTCGCGCCACGCCAGCGCGTCGTGTGGCAGCGTCTCGCCCGTGATGTCGCGCAGCGCCTGGAACGCCCACGAGTGAGTCTGGGCGTCGAGCGCGCCGTCTCCAGCGAAATCGAGGAGTCGAGGGATCGCGGTGCGGCGCTGGTCGGCGCTGAACATGCCAGACTGCGCGAGACCGCGTGCGGCTCGTTCGCGGACCGTCGGCGATGGATCGTCGTGGAACATGTCGAGCAGCGGCTCGATCGCGGAGTCGGTGGCGAGGTAGGCGAGGCCCTCGACCGCCCAGTAGCGGATGCTCTGGTTGTCGTCGTGGAGCGCGGCCATGAGGATGTCGAAGACGCGGTCGCGCTCGACGCCCCGGTTGCCAATCAGCGCGAGATCCCACATAGCGTTCACGCGTGGACCGTGCTCGGCCTCGAGCGCCGTCGCTTCGAGGCGGTCGACGGTTGACGCATCCTTCACCAGATTGCGCGCCGCGATATCGACTTCGATTCCGGCGGTTCGCACCGTGAGATCGTCGGAGTTGATCGCAGTCACGAACAACTTGTTCAGCCGCTGATCCAATTCGATTCTGCCGCGCCAGCGCTTCACGCGCGCCGCGATGGCCTCGTTCGCGCCGCGATAGTGATTGATCGAGCGGTCGAGCAGGAGCTCGGCCTGATTCTGAGGCGTCATCTCATCGAGGTCGTCGAGCTCGTGTTCCGAGAGGACGTTGGCCGATGCCGGCGTCATTTCTGCCTCGAGGCCGATGGCGCGCGCGATCGGTACCCACACATCGCGAAGAGGGCCCCCGGCGGCAAGGCCGCCAAGAAGAAACGCCGCGCACACGAATGACGTCGCCCGCCGATCTGTGGAACTCATGCGTGCGCCCGATCGCAATTCAGGTACCTGAGCCGAAGAGTGCACTCCGGTGCAGAACGGCACCGATCTCCCATCCGTCGTGTGCCGAAATGTGACGGTCCGAATCACAATCGTCGTCGGCGTGAGTTAACGGAGCTGGTCGGAGGAAACGGATTAACAGGAGAAACGGAGGAACGGAGAAATAGTAAATGATCTCTCCGTTCCTCCGTTCCTCCTGTTAGTCCGTTACCTCCGTCACCTCCGGTTCCTTCAAGCCCCGAACCGCCTCGGCGCGTACTCGCTGCACAGCAAAGAAGATCCGCTCAGGCGTCGCGGGGCTGTGTAGTCTCACTTCCTCTCCATGCCCGAATGCCGCGATTGCATCGCGAATGGCTTCGCGCACAGAGATGGCGAGCATCAGCGGTGGCTCACCGACGGCTTTGCTGCCAAAGACGACGTCGGGCTGTGATGCGCGTTCGAGGAAGCTGACGTTGAAGACCTCGGGCATCTCGGACCACGAGGGCAACTTGTACGTCGACGCTCCCGCGCTGGCCACGCGGCCTTGTGCGTCCCACAGCAATTCCTCGATCGTCAACCACCCGACGCCCTGGACGAACCCGCCTTCGATCTGACCGCGATCGACGATCTCCGAGATCGAATCGCCGACGTCTTCAAGGATGTCGGTGCGCAGGAGACGACAGGCGCCAGTGAATCCGTCGACCTCCACCTCTGAGACGGCGGCACCGAAGACGAAATAGTGGAACGGCCGGCCGCGCCCGGTCGCCTGATCGAAGTGGATGTTCGGCGTGCGGTAGTAGCCCTGCGCGAACAGCGGAATGCGCTGGCGATACGCCGCTTCGCAGACCGCTGCAAACGTGCGTGCGCGCTCGCCGCCCACAACCATGTCATGGTCGAATCGGACCGCTGTCGGATCGCATTCGAGTACTGATGCCGCGACCGGAAGAAGCCGGCTGCGGATCTGAGCGCAGGCATCGGCGACGGCCGCGCCGTTGAGATCCGTCCCGGCCGATGCCGCGGTCGCCGATGTGTTCGGCACCTTGTCGGTGCGGGTCGCCATCATGCGAATGCGATCGGGCGAGACGCCCAGCAGCCGCGCGGCGATCTGGCGGACCTTCGTGACGAGTCCCTGGCCCATCTCGGTGCCGCCGTGATTGACCTGGACGCTGCCGTCCCGGTACACGAGCACCAGCGCGCCGCCCTGGTTGAAAAAGGTCGCGGTGAACGAGATGCCGAATTTCACCGGCGTGATCGCGAGGCCGCGCTTGCGATGCGGGGTGGTCTGGTTCACGCGATCGATCTCCGCGCGACGCACGTCGAACCCGCTCGTCTTCTTGAGCTCGGTCCAGATCACGCTCATCCGGCGTGCTTCATCGACCTGCTGGCCATAGTGCGTCACGTCGCCGTCGCGATAGAAGTTGCGTTCGCGGATCACGGCGGCTGGGATCGAGAGCCGCCGGGCGGCTCGTGACAGGATGTCTTCGATGACGAGCATCGCCTGCGGTCCGCCGAATCCCCGGAAGGCGGTCTGCGAGGTCTTGTGGGTCCGGCAGACGCGGCCGGTCACCTCGATCGCCGGAATGCGATAGGCGTTGTCGCAATGGAACAGCGACCGCCACATCACCGGCTCCGAGAGATCCAGACTCCAGCCGCCGTCCGAGAAGAGCTCGAGCCGAAGTGCTTCGAGTCGTCCGTCGGATGCCAGGCCTGCCGAATACCGCGCGAGATACGGATGACGCTTGCCGGTGAGCGCGACATCGAGCGCGCGCGTCAGCCGAACGCGCACCGGCCGTCGCGTCTTGCAGGCGCCAAGTGCGGCGACCGCGGCCCATACGTTGGCCTGGACCTCCTTGCCGCCGAAGGCGCCGCCCATGCGAAGGCATTCGACGGTGATCTGATGCTTCGGGAGGCCCAGCACACGCGCGACGACTTCCTGCGTCTCGGCTGGATGCTGTGTCGAAGATTGCACGGCGACGCCGCCGCTCTCGTCGATCCAGGCGATCGCCGACTGCGTTTCGAGATAGAAATGCTCCTGACCGCCGATGTCGAGCTCATCGTCGATGCGTAGAGCGCTCGAGGCCAGCACGGACATGTCGCCGCTGGCGATTCGAAGCGGCCCCGCGAGATAGCTGTTCGCGGCAATCGCCTGCTCGATCGTCAGGATGGCCGGCAGCGCGCTATAGGTCACGTTCATCCGAGCCGCGCCCTGGCGTGCCGCGTCGAGCGTCGTGGCGAGCACCCACGCGACCGGTTGACTGAAGAACATCACCTCGGTCGGAAACATCGGCTCGTCGCGCCTGTTCGCGCCCGTGTCGCCCTCGCCTGGCACATCGGCGCCGGTGAGCACGGCGACCACGCCGGGTTCGGCGAGTACCGGCGTGGCATCGAGCGATGTGACCATCGCGTGGGCATGGGGCGCGAGCACGGGCCATGCGTGGAGCAGGCCCGGATGACGTGCGATCGCGTCATCGGTGTAGATCGCTTCGCCCGTGACGTGCCCGTGTGCGCTCTCGTGCGGCACGCTCACGATCGTGTCTCCCAGTAGAACTTCTCGACCAGGCACTTCGCGACGTCGAGCCGGTACTCCTTCGAGCCGCGAACGTCCGAGAGCGGGGTCAGTGTGCGTCCGATGACACGCTGCGCACGCTCGACGGCGGATTCGTTCCACGCCTGACCCGACACCGCGTCTTCGACGTCTCTCAGGCGCAGCGGTGTGGCCGCCACTCCTCCGAAAGCGAATCGCGCACGGCGCACCCGGCCGGCGCCATCCCATTCCATCGAGAATGCCGCGGCGACCGTGCTGATGTCGTCGAGGCGTCGCTTGGACACTTTGTAGAAGGACACCTGACGCGGCCATGGCCGCGGAATCTCGATCGCCGTGATCAGCTCGCCCGATCGCAGCACCGTCTTCCGGTAGCCGGTGAAGAAGGACGCGAGGTCGAGCGCCCGTCGACCGTTCGGTCCCGCGATCACAACGTGTGCGTCGAGCGCCATCAGCAGTGGTGCGGCGTCGCCGATGGGAGACGCGGTCGCGAGGTTCCCACCGAGCGTCGCGCGATTACGGATCGGCGGCGAAGCAAACAGCGTGATCCATTCGCTGAAGGCGGGCGGCGCATCGTGCCAGAGCCGCGCGATGTCAGTGAGCGGCATCGCCGCGCCAATGCGAACACGTGTCTCTGTCGCGGAGAACTCGTGTAGTTCGTCGATCGCGTCCACGCTCACCAGGTGAGCGAAACGCCGCGAGCGCAGGTTGGACTCGACGCCGAGATCCGATCCTCCGGCAATCAAGGTGGCCTGCGGGTGAGACGCGAGGATCTCGACGCACGCCGCGATCGTGGTGGGACGTGAATAGGAGTCTGAGGTGATCGACTCGAGAACTGGCGCCGGACGATGAAGGCGATCGTGAAAAGCGTCGGCTGGTGCGGGTCCAAGGGCGAGCGCCGCATCACGAATCGGTCGATACCCGGTGCAGCGGCACAGGTTGCCCGCCATCGCGTGCGGATCGCACGGGCCCGTGCGGTCGGGTCGATAGTGCTCGGCAAACAGGCTCATCACGAAGCCGGGCGTGCAGTAGCCGCATTGTGATCCTCCGCCCGCGGCCATCGCTTTCTGTACGTCGGCGAGCGCCCCGGACGAGGCGAGCGACTCGACGGTGTAGAGCTCGTGATGTGCGGCAGTCGGAAGCAGGACCAGGCAGCTGTTCACCGCGCGGTACGCGGCGCGGCCGCCTTCGTCGGCGACCATCACCACCGTGCACGCACCGCATTCGCCCTCGGCGCATCCTTCCTTTGCGCCGGTGAGGCCGCGGGCGCGGAGGAAGTCGAGCAGCGTGACGTGAGACGCCGCCGACTCGACAGCGACGTGCTCTCCGTTCACCGTGAGCTCGATGCGCGGAAGAGCAGGGGCAGTACTCATGGCCGCTCGCCCTCATTGTAGGTCCGGGTCGCGGAGGATACCGACGGCGTCCCGCCAAGCCTCGAGATACTTGTAGCCGCTGCCCGTATTGAAGAGCACGATCGACTCTTGGTGCCCGATTGTTCCTTCACTCACGAGTTTTTGAATCGCAGCGAGCCCGGCGCCGCCTTCGGGTGCCGCGAAGATGCCTTCGAGCCGCGCCATCTCTCGGCACGCGGACATCAGCGCCTCGTCGCTCACTGCGACCGCCTCGCCGTGACTCTCGTAGATGTCCGCGAGGATGATGAAATCGCCGAGTGCTTTCGGCACGCGGAGGCCGGCCGCGACGGTCGTTGCGTTCTCCCATTTGACGGACGAAGCGGCGTGCTGCTCGAACGCCTTCACGATCGGCGCACAGCCCTCGGCTTGTGCCGCGATCATGCGCGGACGATGACTGCCGGTCAGGCCCATCGTCTCGAGTTCTTCGAATGCCTTCCACATGCCGATGAGGCCGACGCCTCCGCCGGTGGGGTAGACGATCACGTCTGGTAACGCGCCGTCGAACTCCTCCCACAGCTCGTACCCCATCGTCTTCTTGCCTTCGATCCGATAAGGTTCCTTCAACGTCGATACTTCATACCAACCGTGCGTCGCAGCGTGCTCCGCGATGAACGCGCCGCAGTCGGAGATGAGTCCGTCGATCAATCGAACGTCCGCGCCGCAGGCGCGTGTTTCGAGCACGATCGCTGCGGGTGTATCCGCCGGCATCGCGACCACACAGTTCAGGCCCGCACGTGCCGCGTACGCCGCCGCAGCGCCGCCGGCATTGCCGGCGGTGGGGAGCGCGATCGTTTCCACGCCGAGCGCTTTGGCCATTGTCACCGCGGCCGACAGCCCGCGCGCTTTGAACGAGTTCGTCGGGTTCTGCCCTTCTTCTTTGATGTACAGCCGCTCGAGACCGAGCTCGTTGCCGAGACGACGAGCATGGATGAGCGGCGTCATGCCCTCGCCGAGTGTGACTGGAGCGCCGCCGGGCAGCACCTCCTCATAGCGCCACATCGAATGCACGCGTGAGGCGAGCGCGTTGCGCGTCAACGTCCGGCGCGCGGTCGCGAGGTCATATCGCGCGAGGAGAGGCGCCTGACACGTCGCGCAGAGGTTCTGTCTGCGCGACTGGTCGGCGATCGCTCGACATGTCGGCCGTGAGCACTCGAGATGTGTGAGCGTTGATGGCATGAGGCCAAGGTTGGTCCGGCTAACGCCGGACACTACGTACCAGGGCTGAAGCCGTGTACTACGTACCCGGGACGAGATCCAGGAACTGCCATCGATGTCCGTCGGCGAGTCCGGCCAGCTCGCGTCCGAGCGCTTGAAACACCGGCGGCGACGCGACCACGTGCTGCGTGCCGGCGTGCATGTCACGGAACAGCCGCTGCAGGGTTCCGGACCGCAACGCGATCGTGCCAGCCGACTTGTACGCGAAGAGCGCGGCCTCATGCGCCGACCAGGTCACGTGCGCCATCGCCAGCCGGATCAGCGTGTGTTGCCGGACCGACAGCCGATCGCCGCGATCGAGCGAGCTCTTCGCATCATTCCATGCTTCGTACACGAGTGCCCGGGCGGCGCGATAGGTGCCTTCGATCCTCGCGTAGTTCTGATGGAACGACTCGCTCTGTGCCAATGTGCCCGATCGCCCGATCTTGCTCTTGGCGCCCGCTGCAATCTCGTCGAGCACCCGCCGGCCGATGCCGCAGGCCCAACCCGAATGGCACATGATCGCGAAGCCGATCACACCGATGCTGTAGAGACTGCCACCGCGCTTCGGTGTTTCGGTGAGCGCGAAGTGCGTGTACCCCTCCGGCACGAAGACGTCGTCGATGTGGTAGTCGATGCTGCCGGTCCCGCGCAGGCCCAGGACGTCCCAGTTGTCGATGAGCGTCGCTTTTTCAACCGGCAACACGAAGATCCGCGGTTCGCCGGTGCCCTCGATGACGCCGAGCGTATGGATGTGCGAGCCGTGCTTGATGCCGGACGCGAAGCTCCACGAGCCACTGAGCTGGAAGCCCCCCTTGGCCGGTACCGCCTTGCCGGGCCTGGTGCCCTGGCCGGCGATCACGGGCAGCCGCGGTTTGCCGAACAGCTCGCTGACCGCTGCGTCTTCGAGATAGGCGGCTCCCGTTCCGATCGCAAGCGCTGCGGCCATGAGCACCCATCCGGTCGAAGGGTCGCCATACGCGAGGTTTTCAATCACGCCGATCGACGACACCGGATCGAGCTCGGCCCCGCCGTGGACGGACGTCGGCACCCACATGCCGAAGATGCCTTCGCGATGGAGGGCTTCGACGACCGGTTCGGCCAGCCGTCCTTCCTTGTCGCCGTACGCCGCGTGTTCGTCGGCGATGCGGGCGACGGCCTTCGCCCGTTCCCTGAGATCTGTGCCTGCCGTGACGCCCGTTGTTGCCATAGCAGCGAATTATGTCTCAATGGTCCGAGCAAATCAGGATACAGGCTATAGTCCCGCCTTGGAACGCGAGGTCCGCCTGCAGGTGGACCCTACGTGCACAGGAGGACGTATGCGTCGTGCGCTGTTTGCGGTGACGTTGGCGGCCGTCGGCTTGTCGGCAGTCTTGCGAGGCCAGGGCGGCATTGCAAGCGCCCCGGCAAAGTTCCTCGCGCCCGCGACGCAGACGATCGCCATTCGGGCCGGTCGCCTGTTCGACAGCCGAACCGGCACGATGGCGGCAAATCAGATCGTCCTCATACGCGGCGATCGCATTGCGGACGTCGGGCCATCGATCTCGATCCCCTCCGACGCGCGCGTGATCGATCTGACCAGCGCGACGGTGCTGCCCGGCATGATTGATGCGCACGTCCACGTGTATCCGGCCGACGAGCTCTCCGAAGCGACACGAACGATCGTCGCGGTCGCCAACGCGCAGGCCGATCTCGACGCCGGCTTCACCACCGTGCTCGACATGGATTCGCGCGGCGGGTACGGCACAGTCGATCTGCGCAACGCGATCAATCGCGGCGTGCTGCTCGGTCCGAGGATGCAGGTCGTGGGGCAGTCGCTCAATCAACGTGCCGCGCGTCCGTATCCCTCCTTCTTCGAGCGCTTCCAGGATCGCTTCACCGAGAGCAAGAACCCGAACTCGCCATGGCTCGCGCGCGCAGCGGTGCGCGAGGCGAAGCTGCACGGCGTCGACTGGGTGAAGATCTACACGACGCAGGATTACGTTGGCGACGAGTACAACGTGTTCAAGCCCGACGGCACGCTGGTCAACAGCCCGTCGCTCACCGAAGAAGAAGTGATGGCGGTGGTGGACGAGGCGCATCGCCTTGGATTGAAGGTCGCGTGTCACACCTACGGCGGGGAAGGGCAGCTCAGTTGTCTCAAGGCCGGCGTCGACGCGCCGAACCACCTCACCGATCTCGACGAGACGTCACTGAAACTCCTGGTCGACAGGAAGCTGCCGTTCGAGCTGACGATCGACGATCTGGTCGCGCTCGAAGCGGGCGACTTGAAGATCACGGGCGGGAAGAACAGTCGATTGAAGATGGCCGAACAGGCCTTCAAGAAAGCCAAGGCCGCGGGCGTCACGTTCGTCTTCGGAAGCGGCGCCACATCAGCCGACGTGCCGCATGGCAGACAAGCCGACCAGTTCGCCTATTTCATCAAGTGGGGCATGACGCCGGTCGACGCGCTGAAGATGCCGTTCCTGCCGACCGCGCGGATGCTGAACTACAACTGGGTGGATCGCATCGGCAGCACCGAGAAAGGAAAGCTCGCGGACCTGATCGCAGTAGCAGGGAATCCGTTGACCGACATCAGCGAGCTACAGCGCGTACGCTTCGTGATGAAGGGCGGCTGGGTGGTAAAAAGCGACCTTCCGAGCCGCCCGAACTGATGTCACTCCTCACGACACACGGAGGCACCGAGACGATTTGTCTTCTTTCTGCCTCTGTGCCTCAGTGTGTCGAAGTTCGTTAATTCGTGCCCGTTTTCACCGTTTTCACCGCAGCCATGACATCCGCTTTCGTGAGAGGCTTGTCAGGGTTCGGTGGATGCGCCGGAATCCAGCCGTTGTAATCGAGCTTCAGCCGATCGAACGTCGCGACCGCGGACTTCACCACCCCGAGCTGATTTGGATTGGGGTTCACGACGGTGATGTCCGCGGACCAGAGCACCTTCTCCGCCGGCAGATACACCGCGAGCAACCCATTGCTGTGCTCGTTCGGGATGCGATGCAGCTCGACGATCTTGCCGTTGCTTCCCTTCCGTACATCGCGATCGCCGACGCCGGTGACGACGTCGGCGCGGCGGCCGGAGAGCTTCGACAGGCTGTCGCCGGTCAGCGAGCGTGAACCTGCAAGCAGACGCTCGAGCACTGCCTCGTTGTTGTTGTGCGTGAGGATCGTTGCGCCTTCGGCCACTGCTGCGGCCAGACCGCTCGCGTGATCGAAGTGCGGATGTGAGTTCACGACGAAGCGGATCGGCTTGTTTGGAATCGCCTGCTTGGCTGCGGCCATGACCGCCATGCCACGCGCGTCGCTCTGTCCGCTTTCGACGACGAGGATGTGATCGCCCATATCGACGGCGAGCGAGGTGTAATTGCCGCCGATTTTGAACACGCCGTCACCGATCTTCTCGACTGGCGGTGGACCCGCAGCGGCCTGCGGCGCACCGGGCGGCGGCGCACCGGGACCGGGCGTCGGAGGGGGCGGTGGCGTCAGCAGCGCGGTGAGGTTCGGCGGGTTCGGCGTCGCTGACGTGATCGTCGCAGCGAAGGTCGGCATGCCGGCCTGCTTCTGAACGATGCGCCCCGGGACCTGCACGCCGTTCATGCTCTGGTAGTTCGAGTACTCGAATTCAACGAGCAGGTCGCCGACCACGGCGTGGTCGACCCGTGTTTCCACCTTGGTCACGCGATTCAGATTGTCGAGGTATCCAGTCACCGAATAGGTCCGACCGGACGGCGACTTGAGATTAGGCGGTGAGAACGAGACGACCTGCTGGCCGTCCTGCTGTCGCACCGTGGCGTTGTTGGCCGCCGCGCCTTTGACGAAACCCCATGGCGTCGTCCAGATGTTCAGTGCCTGATTCCAGTTGCTCGATGCCTGCATGCCGGTGATGTTCTGATTGAACACGCCGGGCGTGGGCGCCGGTGTGCCGGGCACGACCGGCGGCTGCGTCGTGCCGGTCGCACGTGAGACAAGAGCCGAGGGATCGCTGCTCCCGAAATTGATGGTGCGAGTGTACTTGGTGATTCGCGTCGTGTTCACCGGCCCCATGGGATCGCCGATGCTCTTGCTCTGCCCGAACGCGCCGTTTCGGGCACTTCCCGAGTAGGTGATCGAGGTCAGACTGTCGGCGCCCATTGCCTTTGACGCCGCAGCGATGACCGGACTGGCATTCTGTGCGGCCACGCTTGACGAGAGCAAGCCCGCCAGGACCGCGGCAACCGGTAGGGTTTTGAGCATACGTGCCTCCAGGTGAGTGCGTCCACGCGGGTACGCGTGCGCATTGTGGCCCAGTTCCAGCGAACGTCGACAGAGACTTCGGACAGGAATCGAATAGTGGCCACGAGGTGCAGACGTTTACCGAGGGCCCTCCATCAAAGCGCGAACTGACCGACATCTCCAGGATCGACAGGAGTAAGTCCTGCGAAAGGTCATCGCGTTGCGTGGACGCTTTTCTCCGCACTCTGCCTATAATCTGCGCCCGAGGTGAGCGATGCGTAGCGCGATAGCGATTGCGGTATTGGTCGTGGGCACCCTGGTCGCCGCTCAGACTCCCTCTCCAACGAAGGCATCACCCCCAAAGACGATGCGGCTCTATGTGTTCGACTGCGGGCTGCTGAACATCGCGAAAGAGGGCGTCGAGCGGTACCACGTGACGACCGCCGAAGCCGGAGAGACGCGGATGCCGGTGCCCTGCTTTCTGGTCGCGCATCCCAAGGGCACACTGATGTGGGATGTCGGCGTCATTCCCGACGCCACCGTCGAAAAGGCCGGGACCGGCGGCGCGCGTTACGATCTCAACGCCGTTGCGAAGGCGGTGGTGACGCGCACGCTCAAGAGCCAGCTCGCGGCGATCGGTTACAGCCCCGCCGACATCACCTACGTGGCGATTTCTCACGCGCACAAAGATCACTCCGCAAACTTGAATCAGTTCGCGGCGTCGACGTGGCTGACACCAAAGGTGGAGCGCGAGTTCATGTGGAAGCCGGGAAACGAGCGCGTCGAACCAGCCTTCTACACCGCGCTCGAGCACAGCAAGTCGATCACGATCGACAAGGACGAGTACGACGTCTTCGGCGACGGCAAGGCGATCATCAAAGCCGCGCCCGGCCACACACCCGGTCACCAGGTGCTGGTGCTGCAGCTCGCGTCAACGGGGCGCATCATGATCGCAGGAGACCTGTATCACTATCCGCCGGAACGCGCGTTCCATCGCGCGCCGCCCGACAACGAGTTCAGCGTCCAGCAGTCGGCGGCGTCACGCGCGAAAATCGAGGAGTACCTCGCGAAGACAAAGACGACGATCTGGATCGAGCACGACTTCGGCGCGAACGCGAAGCTGAAAAAGTCGCCCGCGTACTACGACTAGACTCCACTAATCCTGTCGAAGCGCCGTCATTACGTCGAGGCGACTGGCGCGGCGCGCGGGGATGTACGTGGCCAGCATCGCCGCAGCAACGAGCACCGCAATCATGGCGCCCAACGTAGACGGCTCGGTCGCGCGCATGCCGTCGATCTGTTGCTCGAGCAGACGGCCGGCCGCGAGCGCCGCAAGTGTTCCGGCTGCAAGTCCGGTGGCGATGACACGAAGACTTTGACCGACGACCAGTCGCAAGACCTGTCCCGCGTTCGCGCCAATGGCCATGCGTGCGCCGATCTCCGGCACACGTTCGTTGGTCAGAAACGACAGCACGCCGTAGATCCCGATGCAGGCGAGCCCGAGCGCCACGCCGGCGAAGACGCCGAAGAGCATCAGCAGGAATCGCGCGCGCGCCAGGGAATTGCTCGCAAGTTGATCCAGCGTGCGCACCTCGTAGAGCACCTGATCGCCTGTGCTCCCGCGCAGTTCGTGCCGCAACGTCTCGACAACGTTCAGAGGCGGTACCGATGTTCGAACGGCGATTGACATGAGCTCCGACCAACGTCGTACGAATCGGTCGGGTAGCTGCGCAAACGGGTAGTAGATCTGCGCCCGCACGGTCGACTGATCGTCGCTCGCCAGGCCCCAGTGCCGCACATGGCCGACGACGCCGACGATTTCAAACGGGCCTTCACCGAGGTTGGGAATCCACATCTTCCTGCCGACGGGGTTCGCGTCACTAAACGCCGTTCGCGCCAGCACATCGTCGATGATGACGACCGGAATGCTGGTCGGTCCGTCGTGTTCGTCGAAGAATCGTCCTGCACTCAACGAGAGTCCCATGACCTTCGCGTACTCCTTGGAGACAGACGTTGCCAAGGCGATCGGCTGCTGGTTCGATGGGGGAAGGTTCCCGCTGGTCCAATATCCGAGCTGGTTGTTGCCCGGTCGCATCGGGACCGTATCGACGATCGCAGCGGCCTGCACGCCGGGCACGTGACGAGCACGCTCGAGCACGTCGTTCCAGGTCGCGCGGGTTCGCGCGGGATCGATCAGCGTCGCCGGTGAGAGTGCCATGCGGGTGACGAGCACGTTCTGTCGGTTGACGCCCGGGTCGAGCGACGAGAGCCGGATGAGCGTGCGGCCGAGCGCACCGGCACTGACAAGCAGAACGATCGCCAGTGCCACCTCGGACACCACAAACGCGTTGTGCAGCGCTCGCGAGCTCCCGCGAACCGTACGGCCTGACGATCGGAGGACGTGCTCGAGCTGACGCGCGGGCGCGCGCAGCGCTGGCGCCAATCCGAAGAGCACGCTGCTTACAAGCGATAAGACCAGTGCGAAGAGCAGCACGTGCCAATCGAGCTGCACCTGCTCGGCACGCGGCAGCTCGCCGGGCCACAAGGCGATGAACGGCTGGACGGCGACCGCCGCGAGCAGGACACCGAGTGCGCCGCCGATCACGGCCAGCATGGCGCTCTCGGTGAAGCACTGTCGGAAGAGCCGGCCGCGTCCGGCACCGAGAGCCGCGCGCAGCGTCAGCTCGCGATGTCGCGCGACGGCGCGCGCCAGAAGCAGACTCGCCACGTTGGCGCATGCGATGAGCAACACCAGAAAGACGGCGCCGAACAGCAGCCACAGTGTAGAACTGACGTTGCCAACGTCGGGTCGCAGCGGTGACGCGACGAACGTCCGTCTCTCGTTCGAATCGCGGTATTGCTCGGCGAGACGCCGACCCACGACCGTCAGCTGCGCTTGCGCGTCGCGCAGGGAGGCGTCAACCTGCAGGCGGCCCCATACCCGAATGCCGGGATGCAGGCCGCGATTGCGAAGCTGCGCCGGTGGTGCCTGTCCGAGCGGCGTGAACACGTCGCCATCACCGGCCAACTGGAAACCATCAGGGGTCACTCCCACGATGGAGTAGGAGGTGCCGTCGAGCACGAGGCGTTCGCCGATGATTCCGGGGTGCGCGGCGTACCGCCGTTGCCATAGCCGATGGCTGATGATCGCCACTGGCGCGCCGCCGGGACGGTCTTCCTCGTCCAGAAACGCGCGCCCGCGATCGAGCCGAACGCCGAGAACCGCAAACAGATTCGACGAGATCTGAAATCCTGGCGCGTATTCAGGATCGCCCGAGCCGCTGACGATCCCGCCGCCAACGCGCCACGCGGTCAGCGCGAGCGCTCGGACGTCGCTGCGGCAATCGAGATAGTTCGGGTACGCAAACGCCCACGTGTTGCCGAACTGCGTGCTGTACGCGGTCTCCTCGTGGAGCGCGACCAGCCGCGACGGATCCGCGTAGGCCAGCGGCTTGAGCAGGACGCCGTTGACGACCGTGAACATGACGGTGGCCGCGCCGACGCCGAGGGCGACCGTTCCGATCGCGACGGCGGCAAAGCCCGCTCGTTTTCGCAAGGAACGAAGGGTGTATCGGACATCGAGCACCAGATCGTCGAACCAGCGGGTGCCGCGCGCGTCGCGGCACTGCTCCTTGATCTGTTCGACGCCGCCAAATTCGAGACGCGCCCGTCGTTCCGCCTCGATCGGATCGAGACCACGGTCGATCAGGTCGGCGGTGTATTGGTCGACGTGGAACTGCAGCTCTTTGTGGAGCTGATGCTCGAGCCGGCGGCGATGCCAGACCCGAGACCACCAGCTCATTCCGCACCTTCCGACAGCTTGAGGATGAGACCGACGGCCTGGCTCAGACGTTGCCAGCTGGCGGATTCGGTCTCGAGCTGCGCCCGCCCTTTTCGTGTCAGCCGGTAGAACTTGGCTTCGCGGCCGCGGTCCGTGTCTTTCCAATCGGCGACCAGCAGCCCGCGGTTCTCGAGTCGATGCAGTGCCGGATAGAGAGAACCCTGCGGCACCTGCACGACGTCGCGCGAGACCTGTTGCAGGCGCTGAGCGATGGCGTAGCCGTGGACAGGACCGAGAGCGACGATTTTCAGGATCAGCAGGTCCAGTGTGCCCTGCGGCAGGTCAGTCTTCATGAGTACGCCTCGAGCTTCTACATATTAAGCACATTCATATGTAGAAGCGCAAGGCGTCACGCCTTCAGCAGCTTCGCGACCGGCCTGAGATCCGCCGAGGAGCGAACCTGCCGGTCCGACGAACGGCAGGCGTGTTTGTAGAGATCACAGCCCCGACAGTCTCCCGCGGCGGTCTTCAATGTCGTCAGGCTGGTCGAGTTGGGAACGAAGGGAGCGGCTGAGCCTTCGACTGATCCCGCTTTGTGCGCCCCCTGCGATCCCTGCTCCTCTGCGTGACGAACTCTGCGTGAACGCTTTTCTCCGCACCCTCCGCTGGCTCTGCGCGCTACACTTCGCAGCGAGGAAAAGCCTGATGCCAGGACGCATGGCGGCGTTACTGATGACGGGGTGCGTCGTGCTCTGCGCGGCGATTGCGGCACAGGATCGCTCGCAGGTCCCCGCTCAGGATCGTCGGGCGACAGACGCCGCACTTCGGCCACCTGTGATGGGCCCGTCTGGTGGCGTGTCTACTGGCCATCCGCTCACGACTGCGGCAGCGTTCAGCATCCTGCTCAAGGGCGGCAACGCGTTCGATGCGGGTGCGGCGGCGCTCCTGGCTGGTGGCGTCCTCGAGCAGGATCTCTACAGCCTTGGCGGCGAGGCGCTCGTGCTCGTCTACCCGCGCAGCGAGCGAAAGGTCACGTCGATCGTCGGGCAGGGATGGGCCCCCAAGGCCGTCGACGTCGACTGGTATCTCTCGCGGAAGAAGACGCTCGATGGCGCCGGGCTCGATCCGGCCGTCGTGCCCGGCGCGGTCCACGCGGCGCTCACCGTGCTCGAACGCTGGGGAACGATGAGCCTCGAAGAAGTCGCGGCTCCGGCGATCGGCTATGCAGAGCGCGGCTTTCCGATGCGGCCGCTCACGGCACGCGCCATTCGCGAGCAGATGAAATTCATCTCGCAGTGGCCGACGAACAAGGCGTACTGGTTGAAGCCGGACGGCTCCCAGTACCAGCCTGGCGAAACGATCAAGCTGCCGACACTCGCCCGTACGCTGCGCCGCATGGTCGAAGCCGAGCGCAGCGCCAAGCGGGCAGACAGCGCGCGTGGCCGCGCCGCCGGCATTGCCGCGGCCCGCGATCGCTTCTATGCCGGCGACATCGCGCGCGAGATGGTGGCGTTCCTTCGCGCGCACGGTGCGCCCTTTGACGCGAGCGACTTCTCCGAGTACTTCGCGCGCATCGAGGAGCCGGCGAAGACGACCTATCGCGGCTACACGGTCTACAAGCACGGGTTCGGCAGTCAGGGGCCGGCGTTGCTCGAGGCGCTCAACATCCTCGAGACATTCGATCTCCACGCCATGGGCTACGGCAGCGCGGACTATCTCCACACGATCACCGAAGCGATGAAGCTCGCCTACGCCGATCGCGACACCTACTACGCCGACCAGGCGTTTGTGAAGTCACCAGCCGAAGGACTGCTGTCGAAAGCGTACGCCAGAGAGCGCGCGGCGCTCATCGATCCGCGGCACGCATCGAGATCGTTCATTGCCGGCGATCCAATGAAGCACGACACGACGGTGAAAGCGTGGCCATATTGGAAGGCGAACGTGCGCGATCTGACGACCTCGATCGAACCGAGTGACCCCGATCTGCTGGCATCGCTCGGCCGTGATTCCGGCGGCGTGTCGAAGGACACCACGCACATGGCGATCATCGATCGGGATGGCAACATCTTCGACGCGACGCCGAGCGGCGGCTGGATCACGGGCGCCGTCATCCTCGGCGAAACCGGGATCGGCATGAGCGTGCGCGGGGAGCAGTTCTGGCTCGACAAGACGCGTGCGAATCAGATTCGTCCGCGGGCGCGGCCGCGCTATACGCTGACGCCAAGTCTCGTCTTCAAGGGTGATACGCCGATGATGGCGCTCGGCACTCCGGGCGGCGACAACCAGGACCAGACGATCCTGCAGGCGTTCCTGAGCATCGTCGAGTTCTGGGGCGACTGGTATCCCAACCTGCACAAGGCACTCGAGCGTCCGCGCGTGCAGACGTCTCACTTCTACGGATCGTTCTGGCCGCACACCGCGGGATTCAACAAGCTCGCGGTCGAACAGGACGTGCCGAACGCGGTCTACGACGAGCTCAAGGCCCGCGGCCACGATGTGACCCGGTTGCCGGCATTCGGGATGTCGGGGTGTGCGACGGCGGTGATGATCGATCCGGCGACCGGCAATCGCTTCGCGGCAGCCGATCCGCGACGGGACTGCTACGCGATCGCGTACTGATATGCGCACGCAACTCTCACGACGGGATGTGCTGCGCGCGGCCGCCTTGTCGGCGGCGTCACTCAAGATGGGCCGCCTGAGGGCGGCCCCTACGCCGGCGGCCCCTGCATCGCCCGTGATGACGACGCTCAGCACTTACATGGCCGCGGCGAAGGATCGTCCGCTGCCTGCGGAGGTGATCGAGAAGGCCAGGGATCACATTCTCGACACCTTCGCGGCGATGGTGTCCGGCTCGACGCTGCCGCCTGGCCAGGCCGCGATCGCGTTCGCGCGCACACAGGCGGGGCGCTCGGTGGCCACGATCGTCGGCTCGAACATCACGACTGGATCGATCGATGCGGCGCTCGTCAACGGCGTGCTCGCGCACTCCGATGAAACCGACGATTCACACGGTCCCTCGCAGTCGCATCCCGGCGCGTCGATCGTGCCCGCGTCGCTCGCGCTCGGAGAGGAGCTCGGCGCGAGCGGCGAGCGATTCCTCAGGGCCGTGGTGCTCGGCTATGACGTCGGGCCGCGGCTCACCATGGCGCTCGGCGGCCAGAGCTTCCGGGATGAAACCCGTCGCAGCACACATGCGTTCTCCGGAAACTTCGGGTCGGCTGCCGCAGCGGGGTGCATCGCGGGACTGACTGCGCAGCACATGCGATGGCTGCTCGATTACGCATCGCAGCAGGCGAGCGGCTACGCGATCTGGGGCCGCGACACCGATCACATGGAGAAAGGGTTCGTCTTCGGCGGGATGCCGGCGCGCAACGGCGTCACTGCCGCGTTGATCGTTCGGTCGGGATGGAACGGCGTCGACGATGTGTTTGCCGGTGACGACAACTTCTTCCAGGTGAACGCACCGAAGGGAAACCCCGCGGTGCTCGTGGACAAGCTCGGCGAGCGCTACGAAGTGACGAACACCGACATCAAGAAATGGACCGTCGGCTCGCCGATCCAGGCGCCGCTCGATGCCGTCGACAACATCCGGAAGAAACGATCGTTTGACGCGAACGACGTGAAGAGCGTCGCGGTGCGTCTCGCCCCGAGCGTAGGCAGCGTGGTCGACAATCGCGAGATGCCAGACATCTGCCTGCAGCACATGGTCGCGGTGATGCTGATCGACAAGACCGCGTCATTTCACGCCGCGCACGACAAGACGCGCATGAAGGACGCTGAAGTGATCCGTCAACGGGCCAAAGTGACATACGTGCCGGACGAAGCGCTGGCGCGGCTGTTGCCGGCGCGCGTCGCGATCGTCGAAGTGACGCTCAACGACGGCACCCAGATCTCCGATCGTGTTGAAGCAGTGCGAGGGACGCCGCGCAACCCGATGTCGCGCATGGAGGTCGTCGACAAGGCACGCGACCTGACGGCGCCGGTGCTCGGGGCGGCAACGACGCAAAAGCTCATCGACACGCTCCTTTCAATCGAGCGCGTGAAAGACATCCGATCGCTGCGGCCGTTGCTGCAGCGGGTGTGACAGGTGCGCAGGCGGACACTATATCTGCACACGTAGTGTCCGGCTTTAGCCGGACCTATAATCAGTGCCCCGAAGCCAGGAGTCCTATGAGACCTCATCTCGTCTTGGCCGCGATCGCGCTGTTCATGCCGGTTGCGTCGTCTGCACAGTGGTTGAACTACCCCACGCCAGGCGTGCCGCGACTGCCGGATGGCAAGGCGAACCTTGCCGCGCCTGCGCCGAAGACCGCTGATGGCAAGCCTGATCTCTCGGGCATCTGGTCAGGCGCGGGTCCGATGTACCGCTTCAACATCGCGCAGGACCTCGAGACGAAGGACGTGCAGCCGTGGGCGGAGCAGCTGTTCCTCCAGCGCGTGCGCGAATCGAGGAAGGACAGCCCGCTCGCCAAGTGCATGCCGGTCAGTCTGCCCTATCACCAGTTCTTCAATCTGACGCGGCTCGTGCAGACGCCGAATCTGATGATCATCCTGCACGAGTCTCCCAACAGCCCGAATCGAACCGTGTTCACCGACGGACGCGACCTTCCGAAGGACCCAAACCCGACCTACCTGGGGTACTCGGTCGGCAAATGGGAAGGCGACACGCTGGTCGTGACGACCGCGGGATTCAACGACAAAGGCTGGCTCGACAGCGCCGGCCATCCGCAGACCGAATCACTGCGCATCACCGAACGCTACCATCGGCGTGACTTCGGTCACCTGGACTTCGACATCACGATCGACGATCCCAAGGTGTTCACGAAGCCGTTCACGATCAAGACGCAGCGGACGCTGCAGCCTGATACGGAGCTCCTCGAAGACGTCTGTGAGAACGAACGCTCGCGCGCGCACTTTCAGGTGGAGACGTCGTTCACTCTGAGCCCGAAGGTCGCCGCGACGTACGCTGGGGTCTACGAGCTGGCACAGGGACGACAGGTCACCATCACCGCCGTCGACGATCTGCTGTTCGTGCGCGGACTGAATGAGCCGAAGCTGCCGTTGATTCCGACGTCGGAGACGAAGTTCATGTCGACGGCAACGCCGGCCGGATTCGAGTTCGTCAAGGATGCGCAGGGCAAGGTGACGCAGCTCATCGTGCGTGGCCAGGCCGGAGATCAGACAGCCGTCCGGAAGCCATGACCCGCGCCGCGTGCAGATCCGCGGTGTCGTGTCCTTCACTGAACCATTCGAGCACCGGCGTGACCACTTGCGCGGCATCAGTGTCTCGTCCCTGATGGAGGTAGAGACGGGCCAGGCTCGTGACGGCTCTGAGCTCCCACGCTTTGGCCTGCTGCGCGCGTGCCACGGTGCGCGCGCGTGTGAGACACTCCTCCGCCTGCGTCTCGATTCGCGAGGCAACCGGCGAGGGTCGCGCGCTCGGGCCGCCGCGCGGTGAGCCGACTTCGGCAGCCAGCGCCAACAGAAGATCACCTTGCGTTCGATGAAGGTCGGCGGCCGAGCCGTCTTCGCCTGTCTCTCGAATCAGGTCCAGCGCCTCCGCGATCGCGCCCATGGCATCCTCGTGACGTCCGGCTCGCGTCAACGCCTGTGCGAGTAATCCCACCGACTGCGCGCGCCAGAGCCGCGCTCCTGTCGCCAGATACGTGTCCAGACCGCGCTGCAGTTCGGCGATCCCGGTTTCGATCGCTCCCTGCTCGACGCGCGCCCATCCACGAATGACGCGCGCCAGCGACATCCAGACCGATAGTCCGTAGTCGTCGGCCAGAAGAATCGCGCTCTCGGCGTGGTGCTGCGCAGTCCGGGCATCACCGCGCAGTTGATAGATGTGCGCGGCGAAATAGCTCGCGAGCACACGGGTCTCGGCCGGAGCCGTCGGACCGGCGAGCGCGCAGGCGCGTTCGAGGCGTGCGACGGCGCGATCGGGATACCCCAGAGCCCAGAACGCCTTCGCCGCGTAGCATTCGCTCGTGACCGCGGGATCCAGGCCGGCGAACGCGGTCGTGGCGCGATCGCGCTCTCCTTCGCACAGCGATGGAACGGTCTCGAGGTGGTCCAGCGCGGTGTTGAACTCGCCCATGTCCACGAGCGTGATGCCGAACGCACACATCGCTTCGCTCGCCAGCAGCGGGCTGTCGAGTCGCTGACCGCGGTCGACCAGTTGTGCCGCGATCTCGTGAGAGCGTTGGATCTCGGCCCGGAAGTAGTGGAACAGCCCGAGCAGCCAATGGGCCATGAAAGCCTGCGGAGAGCTGTCCTCGCGTCCGCCGATGTCGATCGCGCGCTGGTAGATGTCGCGCACTTCGTCGGCGGCAAATCCCTTGAGTGCCATGACGGAGACGCCCAGCACGATGCGGAGGCTCAGCTCCTGCTGGTCGCGCTCTGGTGACTCCGGGAGCGACCGGAGTGCGGACAAGCCGCGTCGAGCCAGTGCCTCTGCTTCGTGGTGTGCCGATCGATGTCTCGCGTTCTCGGCAGCGAGCAGCAGATAGCGCACGGCGCGAGGCGCGTCCTTGCCCTGCTCGAAGTGCATCGCCAGCTCTGTGGCGATCTCGCCGACGCGCGTGCCGTAGATCGCTTCGCCGCTGTGGCCGATACGGCGGTGAATCTGCGCACGACGCATCGCCGGCAGCAGCCGGTAGGGCACTTCGAGATACAGGATGTGATTGAACTTGTATCGGGCGGTGATCCTGCCGTCGGGCAGTTCGACGATGCGCGCGGGGCGCAGGAATTGATGCCGCTGCACCAGCGCCTCGCACTGCTGGTCGACCCAGTCGGTCGTTTCTTCCAGTCCTGCCGCGATCGCCGCCGACGAACACTCCATGCCGACGACGCTGGCACCCTCGAGCACGCGTCGCTCGTCGGGACTCAATCGATCTATCTGTTGCTCGATCAGCTGCCGGACGTTTTCCGGAATCCCCGAGTCGATCTGTGCGTACTCGCCTTGCAGCTGCCACTGACCTCCGCGCTCGACGATGATGCGCTCGGCCAGCAGATACTCCACGAGGTTCACCATGAAGAGCGGATTGCCCTCGGTGCGGCGATGAATCAGATGGACGAGCCATCGGGGCAGCTGATTGGACGACAGGGTCGCGGCGAGATACTCGGCGACCGCGGTCTCCGGGAGGAGCTCCAGCGGAATCTCGCGACAGAAGCCATGGGCCAGCAGCTCGCGCTTCACGGCCTTCAACGGGTGATCGCCGAGGATCACATCCACCGGTCGATACGTCCCGATCACGAGGAGCCGCGCGGGATCGCGGCGACGCGCGAGATAGCTGATCACATCGAGCGTCGAGTAGTCGCTCCAGTGCAGATCCTCGAGCACGATCATCAGCGGCGCATCGGCGGTGATCGCATCGATGGCCTCGGTCAGCTCGCGCAGCATGCGTTCACGAGTAGCGCCTGCCACCTGCTGACGCAGCGTCTCGCGCTCGGGTTCGGGCAACAGCGACGGCAGCTCGAGCAGCCAGGTCGGTGCGTGGCGGCGAAGCAGCTCGATGACGCGTGCACCGTCCGGTGTGCGACAGAGACGCGTCAGCCCGTCGAGGATCGGCAGATACGCTTCACTGGAACCGTAATGCTCGAGGCATTGTCCCCACGCCATCCGGATACCCCGCGTGGCGGCCTCATCACGCATCGCTCTGACGAGTGTGGTCTTGCCGATCCCCGGCTCGCCGGTGACGAAGACGACTTCTCGCTCTCCGACGAGCGCTCGCTCGAGGCACGCCTTCAGCGATGTCAACTCCGCTTCGCGTCCCAGCACAGTCGCCGAACGCGGTGGCGCGACCAGCGGATTGGGAGACTGTGGAGCGGGTGTCCGATCGATCGCAGGGAGTGCGTCCGAGATCGAACCGATGAAGCGGTAGCCGCGCCGGTGCGCGGTCTCGATCAAGCGCGGTGTCGCGGCGTCGTCACCAAGCGCGTCGCGCAGCTGTTTGATGCTGTCCTTCAGCACCGCATCGGTGACGAATGTGCCGGGCCAGACCGCCTCGAGCAGCTGCTGCTTCGTGACCAGCTGGCCGGCATGCTCGACCAGATGCCTGAGCACGGCGAAAGCCTTCGGTCTCAGAGCGATAGCCTGCGTCCCTCGCCAGAGCTGCTGGTTGTGCGCGTCGAGTCGAAACCCGGCGAATATCACCGGCTTGTCGGGCTGCATTACTGAAACATCACTGCAACAAGACCGCTCCGTTATGACCGGCCGTCGGACCGCTGGCTATTCTCGACTCGTGATGAACGCTTTGCAACCGCGGCTCTCGCCGCGCGGCACCTTCGAAGGCGGCGACGTCGAACGATGAGGAGTACGGCGATGAACGACTTTCAGCATGCTGGTGCGTTCGTCGTGCAGTTCCGTCCGTCGACCGATTTCGAGTGCGGCCAGGTCGAGGGGCGAGTCGAGCACATTGCGTCCGGTCGGACAGCAAGCTTCACGTCGACCGGCGAGCTCCTGGACATGCTCGCGCGTCTCTGGCGGCACGTGGAGCCGATGTCGAAAAAAGGGAATGGTCATGACTCACACGAATAGCCCAGGGACCTTCAGGGAACGAGGAGGCGTGCGATGAGTGCCTCGCCATTGACGGTCGAGTCGCTGCTCGAGAGGGCGGTCTCGCTGTTTCCGACCGCAGAGATCGTCTCGCAGCTGCCCGACGGCAGAACCCACTACGCCACGTACAAGACCTTTCGCGCTCGCGTACGTGCGCTCGGCGCGGCGCTGCAGGAGTGCGGACTCCGCCGCGGCGACCGGGTGGCCACGTTGATGTGGAACCACCACCTTCATCTCGAGGCGTGCTTCGGAGTGCCGCTTGTCGGCGGCGTCGTCCACGCGCTGAACATGCGACAGCCGGTCGAAGCGCTCGCGCGCAGCGTCAACCATATCGAGGATCGGGTTCTCATCGTCGACGACGTGCTGCTGCCGCTCTTCGAGCGCCTGCGAAGGCTGATTAGCCCCGAGCTCGTGATCGTGGCGCCGTCGAAGGGCGGCTCGTTGTGCCACCGCTACGAGGCGTATGAGGAACTCCTCGAAGAGAGCAGCGGCGAGCCCGAGGACGCATATCTCGACGAGGACATGCCGGCCGTGATCTGCGACGCGTCGAGCACCGCGCGACGGTTGCCCGGTGTCGTCTTCACGCATCGTGCGATTGCGCTGTATGCGTACTCGATCTCGTCTCCCGGACAGTTTTCGATCGAGCGCTCCGACACGGTGCTGCCGGCGATGGCGATGTGTCATGCCAGCGCATGGGGCATGCCGTATGCCGCGCTGATGCAGGGCAGCCGGCTCGTGCTGCCGGGATCACTCATCGAGCCCGATCGTCTCCTCGAGCTGATTTCGGCGCATGGCGTCACGCTCACGAGCGCCACGCTGCCGGTGTGGCTGGCGGTGCTCGACGTGCTCGAACACGAGTCCGACCGCTGGCCCGAGGTTCGACGCGCTCGCATCGTCGTCAGCGGATCCGCGCACTACTCGTGGCTGTATCAGCGCTTCCACGCGCTCGGCATCCAGGTGATTCAACCGCCGAATATGGCCGACACCGCACAGATCGCGACCGGCGACTGGCTTCGTGTCCTGCACGCCGAGGACGAACTGCGGCGCGAGTTCGGAAACTATCGGGTTCAGGGTTGATCGTTGAGCGACTGCAGAGGCCGCTTGCGCCGTTTGACAGGACAGATGAGGTCGGTCACTCTGATGCGATGAGACGCTGTCTGGTCTGTGTGCTCACGTTGATCTTGGCAAGTAGCTTCGCCGGTTGCCGCCAGAGTGACGGCGACGTGCCCAAACAGAGCGGCGATGTGCCGAAGCGGCTCATGGACATTGGGATCGATATCGAGCGCGTAGCCGCGGGTAGCAAGGAGTCGGTCGTCGAACTGACAGACGATCTGACGTCGTTCGCAGAAGGTCCCGAGGTCACGACTGCCGTCCGCGGGCTCTCGAGCACTCTCTGTCCGATGCTGGTCAATCGTTCCATCGACGCGGATACACGGTCTCGACTGACGACACTCCTGTGGACCACGGTCGTCGCTCATGAGTTCAGCGAGCGGCAGATCGACGGCCTGAAGGACGACATGCGAGGGCTGCTGATTTCGGTCGGCGTGTCCCAACCGGATGCGAACCTTGCCGCCGGATGGGTCGGGAACGTCCAGAAAGCAGTGGCGGTGCGCAGCCGCCGCTGGTACGAGCGCTACTGATCTCACGTGTCGGCCTCCGCGCGTTCGTCAACCACGCGGCTGTGTCGGCAATCACCAAGAACGCCGGAACTGATAGAATTCCGCTTCTTCCATGCTCCGCAGAGTGGCGCGGGGAGTACGCGCTTTCGTGCTCAACCGGTCGAACGGCACGGCGCCGCTCCCGGCCGCGGCGGCGGTCACCACGCCGGATAGCGGCGAGCGGCTCGTTTACGACGGTGAAAACGACTCGCCGTGTCCAAGCGGTCCAATTCTCAGGCTCGAGACGTGCCCGGTGTGCGACGGCTCAGAGTCGACCAGAGTCAGCCGTTACAACCGTTTCGCGCTGTTCGATCGCACACCGGACGCTGCATCGGCGATCTACGACTACTCGCTGTGCCACGGGTGCGGCGTGGTGTATGCGGCGCGGCGTCCTGCCGGTGATCGTTACCTCTGGCTCCTCGAGCGTTTCGAGGAGACGCTCGGCCGTGCCGAGGTCGGCGCGCCCCGTCCCGGCAAGCTCGCCCTCAGTTCCTCGTCGCTGACCGAGGAGACGCGCGCGCATCTGCAGCGGCTCGTGTCGAAGGGGGTGTTCGTCTCCGACCACAGTGGGCTGACGCGAAAGGACTATCTGCCCTCTCTCATGAACGATCGGCTGGCGAACAGCATGCACGTCGAGATTCTCGGGTCGCTCGCGCCGCTGCGCTCGCCGCGCGTGCTCGAAATCCGGTCGCGCCTTGGGTCGATCAGCGCGATCCTGAAGCGCCTCTACGGGGCCGATTGCTTCGCGATGACGCTGTTCGAGAACCAGCGCTTCCTCATCGAAGAGACCTACGGCATCCCCACGGCGTGTCCGATCGACTTCGAGAACTTCGAGATTCCGTTTGAAGGAGGCTTCGATCTGATCGTCAGCAATCACATGCTGACGCACTCGGTGCGGCCGAAGGCGTTTCTCGCGATCGTGCGAGAGCGGCTCAACCCGGGCGGATTTCTGTATGTATATCAGGAGCCGCTGGAGGGCGAGTTTCTCGAATGTGGTAAGTCGATGTTCAACACCCTGAACCCGTTCCATCTCCAGACGTTCGACGAGCCCTCCGCAGTCCGGGCGCTCGAAGCGAATGGTTTCACGGTCGTATTCTGCACCGCCCGCGATAATCTGTTCTTGGCACTCGCCCAGCGCAAGGCATCGGTCGACGACTGGCCGAAGATGAGCGACAGAGAGCGGGCGCGCCGCCGATCGGCGTACCGTGTCGCACACGACACTGCGATCCTGCGGGTCCCCGCGCACCTGCGTGCGCCCTTTGCGAGCGAGTGGAACGCGGTCGTGGAGCGGTCGTTGGCTGCCGGCGTGGCGACGCGAGCGAAGGACGGACGAATCAAGGTGACGAAACCCTGAGGCTGCGCTGAAGGGCCGCCCCATCGTCGTCGCTGCGAGCAGCGACACGTTTCTTCGCCGCCGGAGTGTATGCTTCGGAAAAGACGCCATGAAGCATCTCCTGACCGCAGCAATCGTTTTCACGCTGACCGCCTCGGTGCCGCTCGGGGCGCAGTGGCCGAAGTACTCGACGCCGGGCCCGAAAACCTCTGATGGCCAAGTCGATCTCAAGGGCCCCGCACCGCGCACCGCGGATGGCAAGCCCGATCTCTCCGGCGTCTGGGAAACCATTCAGGGCCGGCGCGGTAGGGGACCAGCACCGGTCGCGGCCGAGGGCACGGGCGAGCTGCCGCCGTCGGGATCGGTGTTCGGGAACATCGGCGATCAGACGCCGGGCGGCGCGCCCTACCAACCGTGGGCCGCAGAGCTCGTGAAGAAGCGGATGGCCGATAACAGCAAGGACAATCCCGATGCGCACTGCCTGCCGATGGGTGTGATGCAGATGACCTCGCACCCCTATCCGAAGAAGATCATCCAGACGCCGTCGGAAGTGATCGCCATCTACGAAGGCTCAGGCACGACGGTGCGCGAGATCTTCCTCGACGGGCGGATGCCCGCGAAGGACGCTGAACCGTGGTGGAACGGCTACTCCACCGGCCGATGGGAAGGCGACACGCTCGTCGTCGAGACGGTCGGCTTCATGGACGATGGGTGGCTCGACGTGCGAGGCAGTCCATTGACGAGCGCGGGCAAGCTGATCGAGCGGTTCCGCCGACCCAACTACGGTTCACTTGTGATCGAAGTCACGGTCGACGACCCGAAGGCCTACACGAAGCCGTTCACCGCGACGGTGAACAACCGGCTGCTGCCCGACACGCAGTTGATTGAATTCGTGTGCATCGACAAGAGCGCGCAGCATTACGTCGGGGCCGACGGGAAAAAAAGATAGTCAAAAACGCTGCTGAGCGGACAATGTAGGCCGGGCCTGATCTCTAGGCCCGGCGTGTCCTTATTGCGGTACACTTCGCGTAGTCTCGCGAAGTGTCGTTCTTGGAGCGAAAATGGTCGATGCCTCGGCGGGGGGCAGGTGACCCGCCTCCGCCGCTCCGCGGCTTCGGCGAGGGTTCACGTGTGATGAGCCGTCGGCTGGGAACAGTTCTCGTCGCGGTCGCGTTCGCAGGCTACGCGTGGAGTCTGCGTGCGGCAGAGCCTCGTCAGACGCAGGTTCGCCCAACCGCCTCCGCTGAAGCTACGGCGGTCAAGACCGCTTCCGCTCAAGCTCCGGCGGTCAAGACACCTTCCGCTCAAGCCACGACGGTCAAGAAGGTGTCCACGACGCCCGCTGACTATCGCCAGACGGTCACCACTTACTGCATCACCTGCCACAACGAGCGGCTGAAGACCGGCGGGTTGGCGCTCGATCAGATTCTCGCAGCCGATGTTCCCGCCCACGCAGATGTGTGGGAAAAAGTCATTCGCAAGGTCCGCGCAGGGATGATGCCTCCGGCCGCGATGCCGCGACCCGATGCGGCGACGCGCGCTGCGTTCGTGTCGTCGCTCGAGACCACGCTGGATCGGACTGCACGTGAAAAGCCGAACCCCGGTCGTCCGCTCGCACACCGGTTGAACCGTGCCGAATACGCGAACGCGATTCGTGATCTGCTCTCGGTCGACGTCGACGTCAGCTCGCTGCTGCCGCCCGACGATTCGAGCGGCGGGTTCGACAACAACGCCGACGTGCTCGGCGTCTCGCCGGTGCTGCTCGAAAGCTATCTGGATGCTGCCGAGCGCATCAGTGCGCTGGCCATCGGCGATCCACACACGCCGCCGATGGGCGAGCTGTTCAGAGTGCGGCAGGATGCGTCGCAGGATCGCCATATCGAAGGGCTGCCGCTCGGCACGGTCGGTGGGATTGCGATTCACCGGACGCTCCCGCTCGATGGCGAGTATCAGTTCCAGGTGCGATTGTTCCGCACGAACCTCGGGACGATGCGCGGTCTCGAGTACCCGCATCAACTCGAGATCGCGGTTGACGGCGAGCGCGTGCACCTGGCCTCGTTCGGCGGGAACGCCGAGATCGCTGCGTCGAGCGACAACCCGACGACCACCGGCGATGCGGTCGATGGACGTTTTACCGTCCGCGTGCCGCTCAAAGCGGGACCGCACGTGATCACCGTCGCGTTTCTCGAGAAGACGCATGCGCTGAATACCCGCCGGCTGCAGCCGTATGTGCGCAGCTCCGCCGACACGATCGATTTCTCCGGACAGCCGCACATCGACGAGGTGCTGCTCACCGGTCCCTTCAATCCCTCCGGCGTCGGCGACACACCGAGTCGTCGCCGCATCTTCGTCTGTACGCCGAAGGCAGTGTCTGAAGAGTCCGCCTGTGCGAAGCGCATCCTCTCGACGGTGGCGCGGCGCGCGTATCGCGCCGACGTCACGGCCGAGGACCTGCGCGTGCTGCAGGAGTTCTACGAGCGCGGTCGCGAAGAAGGTGGGACCTTCAACGCCGGGATCGATCTCGCGTTGCGACGTATCCTGTCGAGCCCCAAGTTCGTCTTCCGTGTCGAGCGCGATCCGTCGAATGTGGCGAGCGGTGCGGCCTACCGGCTGCCCGATCTCGAGATCGCGTCGCGGCTCTCGTTCTTCCTGTGGAGCACGATTCCCGACGATCGCCTGCTCGAGCTCGCGGAGAAGGGGACTCTGTCGACGCCTGCCGTGCTCGAACTGCAGGTCCGCCGGATGCTCGCCGATCCGAAGTCGCAGGCGCTCGTCGACAACTTCCTCGGTCAGTGGCTGCAGCTGCGCAACCTGAAGAACAAGCAGCCGAACTCGCACGAGTTCCCCGACTTCGACGACAACCTCCGCACCTCGCTGCAGACCGAGATCGAGATGTTCTTCAACTCGATGGTCCGCGAGGATCGCAGCGTCGTCGATCTGATGACGGCCAACTACACGTTCCTCAACGAGCGGCTGGCCAGGCACTACGGCATCTCGAACGTCTACGGCACGCATTTCCGCCGCGTGACGCTGCAGGATGAGGCGCGCTTCGGCCTGCTCGGGAAGGGCGCGCTCCTGATGGTGACGTCGCACCCCAATCGCACGTCGCCGGTGCAGCGCGGCAAGTGGATACTCGAAAACGTGCTGGGCTCGCCGCCGCCGCCTCCGCCCGATGTCGTGCCGCCGTTCCCCGAAGACACAGAGGCGCGTAAGCCGCAATCGGTCCGCGAGCGGATGGAGCAGCACCGCCACAATCCGGCGTGTGCGAGCTGCCATCGCATGATCGATCCGGCCGGGCTCGCACTCGAGAACTTCGATGCGACCGGTGCCTGGCGGACCCGTGACGGCGGGACGCGTGGAACGCCGGTCGATGCGTCCGGACAGCTCGTGGACGGGACGTCGATCAACGGCGTCGTCGAGCTGCGTAAGGCGCTCGTGCGCGAGCCCGAGACGTTCGTACGCACGACGACGGAGAAATTGCTAACCTACGCGCTTGGTCGAGGGCTGACGGCCGCCGATATGCCGGCGGTCAGAACGATCGTGCGCGACGCACAGCGTGAAGACTATCGTTTTTCATCGATCGTGCTTGGCATCGTTCGCAGTGTGCCGTTTCAAATGAGGGTGAAAGCCCCGGCAGGAGAAGGGCAATCAGGCAGAATCGCGCGGGCCGATTAGTGTCTGCATTCTAAATTCTGCATTCTGCATTCGTTGGAGACCGTGATGTTCATCACCAAAACGTCTCTCTCTCGCCGGGCGGTGCTTCGGGGCATGGGGGCGACGCTCGCGTTGCCGCTGCTCGATGCCATGGTGCCGGCGATGACGGCCACCGTGAACACTGCGGCCGCGCCCACGCGACGCTTCGGCGCCGTGTTCGTGCCGATGGGTGAGCGGCCGAGCCATTGGACGCCGTCGACCACCGGCGTCGGCTTCGAGTTCAGTGCCATCCTCAAGCCGATCGAGTCGTTCCGCGATCAGGTCATCGTCGTGTCGAACATGGACCGGCCGCTGGCTGGCACACATGCCGTCAGCACCGGCACCTGGTTGACCGGCAGTGCGCCCAAGCGAACGGAAGCCGAGGACTTCGTCGCCGGCACGTCGCTCGATCAGATCATCGCCGGCAAGATCGGTAGCGACACCGTGTTCCCGTCGCTCGAGATCGGCACGGAGGATTTCACGGGGTACGTTGGCGCCTGCGACGTCGGCTACAGCTGCGCGTACATGAACACCATCGCATGGAAGACGCCGACTACGCCGATGCCGATGGAAACGAACCCGCGCGTCGTCTTCGAGCGGATGTTCGGCCGGCCGGGGTCGACCGCCGAACGGGTGACGCGCATGCGTCAGAACCGCAGCATCCTCGATTCAGTAACCGGCGATGTGGCCCAGCTCGAACGAGGCCTTGGCGCGCGCGACCGCGTGAGGCTCGATCAGTATCTCGATCACGTGCGCGAGATCGAGGGTCGCATTCAGCGGGCGGAGAAGCAGGCCACGACCGAGATCAACGTGCCGGTCGCTCCGGTCGGCGTGCCCGACTCGTGGGAAGAGCACGCGACCGTCATGTTCGATCTGATGGCGCTCGCCTACGAGGCCGATCTCACCCGCGTGTTCACGTTCATGCTGAACCGCGAAGCGAGTCAGCTCGTCTTCCCGAACCTCGGGTTCAACGAGCCCTGGCACCACGTGTCGCATCACGGCAACGAGGCCGAGAAGCTGGCGCTGCTGGTCAAGCTGAACACCTATCAGATCGGCATTTTCGGCAAGTTCCTCGAACGGCTGCGCAACACGCCGGACGGCGATGGCACCCTGCTCGATCACTCCGCCATCCTGTGGGGCAGCGGCATGAGCGACAGCAATACTCACTCGCCGCTCGATGTGCCCTATCTCATGGTCGGCAGCGCCGCCGGTGCCTTCAAGGGCAATCGTCACATCGCGGCGCCGAAGGGCACGCAGCTGGCCAACGTGATGTTGACTGTCGCGCAGAAGTACGGGGCTGAGATCGACAAGTTCGGCGTGAGTACTGGGGCGCTGGAGCTGTAGAAACGGAGACGACGGAGACACGGTTTAACAGGAGGAACGGAGAAACGGAGGTCGGACGGAGACACACTGTCACGATCGACTCTGACGCCTCCTCCCGCGACAAATCGGTCGAAAGACGTTTGCCTCCGTCTGACCTCCGTTCCTCCGTTTCTCCTGTTAATCCGTTTCCTCCGTCACCTCCGTGACCTTTAGAGAGAGGATCGAGTGAATCGAGTCGTTCGTTACGTGATCGTTGTGACATCGTTGCTCGCGACCAGCTTGGGCGCGGCGGGCACGTCGCCGCTGGTCGATGCAGTCAGGCGGGGCGATCACCAGGCAGTGCGCATGCTCGCGCGCGACAAGGCCGCGGTCAACGTGCCTGAGCCCGATGGCACGACAGCCCTGCATTGGGCGGTACAGGCGAACGACGTCGAGATCGTGAACACGCTCATTCGCGCGGGCGCGAACGTGAAGGCGGTGAACCGTTACGGCATCCAGCCGCTGACGCTGGCGGCGACCAACGGGAGCAGCGCGGTCGTTGAGGCGCTGCTCAAAGCGGGCGCCGATGCCCAGTCACGGACAACTGCGGGCGAGCCGGTGATCATGACCGCGGCGCGGACCGGCAATGCCGCGACTCTCAAGGTCCTGATTCGATACGGCGCCAACGTCAACGCGCGTGAAGACTGGTTCGGCGAGACTGCGCTGATGTGGGCGGCGGACGAGAACCACGCCGATGCGATCCGCGTGCTGGTCGAAGCCGGTGCCGAGGTCAACGCGAAGTCGACCGTGCTCGACGCGCCGGTGCTCGAGTTCCCGCGCAGCGGAGGTCCGAACTCGCCGCTCCCGCGCGGTGGGTGGACCCCCTTGATGTTCGCGGCGCGTCAGGGCGCGATCGACGCCGCCCGCACGCTTGCGGATCTGCACGCCGATCTCAACGTCACGGCGCTGCCCCAGACCGACGTCCCGCTCAAGCCCGAGGAGATCAAGGCCAACGCCAACGGCGTCGGCACCACGCCGCTCGTCGAAGCGATCATCAACGTGCACTACGACCTCGCGGCGATGCTGCTCGAAAAGGGTGCCGACCCCAACATCGTCGACAGCTCCGGGATGGGCGCGCTCTACGCCGCCGTCGACATGAACAGCCTGCAGTGGGTGCAGGGCCGACCCGCGCCGATTCTCACCGATCGCCTCGACGGCTCAGACCTGGTCAAGCTGCTGCTCGAGAAGGGCGCGAACCCCAACGCGCGTCTCAAGAGCAAGCCGCTGAAGCGTCACCATGATGCCGGCTCGACGATGAACTTCGGCGAGGGCACCACGCCGCTCATTCGTGCCGCGCGCACCAACGACGCCGCCGTGATGAAGTCGCTGCTCGACGCCGGCGCGAACCCGTTTCTCAATCTGCCGGATCGGACGACCCCGCTCATGATTGCGGCGGGATCGGGATACGGCGGCGTACGAGGCGACGGCATTCGGATCGTCGTGCCCACGCCGGAAGGTGCCGTCGACGCGTGCAGGCTGCTGCTCGATCGCGGCGTCGATGTCGATGCGTTCAACAACGCGGGCAACACGGCGCTGCATGCGGCCGTGACCCGCGGGGATCCGGTGGTCGCGTTTCTGGCCTCGCGCGGCGCGACGTTGACGCTCAAGAACAAGGCCGGGCTGACGCCTCTCGATCTCGCACGCGGCACCGGCGGTCGCGGCGGCCGCGGTGGCGGGCGAGGCGGCGCCGTCGTTCGCGAGAGCACGGTGAAACTGCTCGAACAGCTGATACAAGACTCGGCTGCGAAGAAAAGCAGCGCGCAGCTCACGCCATAGTGATTGAGGCGGGTCTCGCCGTAAACGGCGAAAGCGAACCCGCCTCTACGACTCCCGCTACGGTGCATTCGTCTTTCTCGCGACTCGCATTCCTTCGTGTCGCCACACTTGCGATCGGATTCAGTGTGCTGGCGTGCTCGGCGCCGAGCCCGCCGACCGAGACCAAACCCGCTGGCGCCGCGTCAACCACATCCGCGCTGTTCCGATCGCAGCCGATCGGCGATCGTCCGCGCAAGGATGAACGACCACAGATCTCGCACGTGACAATGGTCGACCTCGATCGCGACGGCTTGATGGACGTGCTCGCCTGTGACGCGCTGCGCAACGTCCTCGTCTGGATTCGGCAGTCGCCGAAGGGGACGTTTACCGAACAGACGATTGCCGGCGTTGCGGCGCCGGCGCATGTCGAGGCGGTCGATTTCGACGCCGACGGCGACCTCGATCTCGTCGTCGCGGCGCTTGGCTTCCTGTTTCCCAACAACAACCGCGTCGGCTCGGTGATCGTGTTCGAAAACGACGGGCAGCAACAGTTCACGTCGCATTACATCGCGGACCGAGTTGCCCGTGTTGCCGACGCGCGCGCGGCAGACCTCGACGGCGACGGCGACCTCGACGTGAGCGTCGCCGGATTCGGTTACGACGACGGCGAGACCAGTTGGCTGGAAAACAAGGGCGAGTGGAAGTTCGAACAGCACGTGCTGCAGCGCCTGTCGGGTGGTATCAATGCGCTGCCGGTCGATCTGAACGCGGACAAGGCGCCCGACATCGTGGCACTCATCAGCCAGGAGTGGGAGGAGATCTGGGCGTTCGTGAACAACAGACGCGGTGGGTTCACACCACGGATGCTGTGGGGGTCGACCAACCCCGACTACGGATCGAGCTGGATCACGATCGTCGATCTCGATCGCGACGGGGACCCTGACATCCTGTATGCCAACGGCGATGCCTTCGAGTACGCGCCGCCGAACAGCCGGCCATGGCAGGGTATTCAGTGGCTGGAGAACACGAGTAACCTGAAATTCGTGTTCCATCGCATCATCGATCTCCAAGGTGCCACGAGTCCGCAAGCCGCCGATCTCGATGGCGACGGCGATCTCGATGTCCTGATCGTCACGTCGAACAACGACTGGGACAACCCGCGGGCGCCGAGCCTGCTCTGGCTCGAGAACGATGGGCATCAGACATTCACAGCGCATCCGATCGCATCCTCACCAACGCATCTGCTGACGGTCGCCATCGGCGACCTCGATGGCAACGGTACGCCCGATGCGGTCACCGGGGGCATGCACATCAGCCGTCCCTACGACCGGATCGGGCGCATCACGGCGTGGTTCGCCACGCGACCGGGTCGATAGATGGCACGTCGACCGCGGTCATCGAAGCGTGTCGTTCGTCAGATGCCAGCATTGGACGAGCCAGTGGGCGCAGCGGCGGGTGCGAAGGGACCCGCCCTGCAACTGAGCTGGGGCCGCTTTCTGCTGGGCGGCGGAATCGTGCTCGCGCTCGGCGGTGGTGTGTGGTATCTGACCGGAACCGATCGCGCCGGCGATCTGCCTGCGCCGCCTGCGACAGGGCTGAGCGCCGCGGTCGCAGACCATCTTCACCAGCGTTACGCCACCGCGCAACAGCACCCGAGCTCGCATGTGGCCATCGGCTCGTTGTGCATCGCGTATCACGCAGACATGCTGTTCGATCTCGCGGAGCGGTGTTATGCGCGCGCCAGCGAGATCGATTCGAGCAGCTGGCGATGGCCGTACTTCCGCGCGCTGATCCTGGCCGAGCGCGGCGGCGGCGCGGCGCTGGTCACGATGCTGCGTCAGCTGGTCGCCCGATCACCCGAGTTCGGGCCGGCGTGGCTCCGACTCGGAGACGCGGAGTTCAAGGAAGCCAACTACGACGCGGCAGCGGACGCGTGGCGCCGTGCGCAGCAACTGCCCGAGCCACCCGCGGAGCCGGGCGACGGGCCGGCGCACACGATCGAGTACCCGATGGCCGCGTACGCCTCGCTTGGTCTGGCGCGGGTCGCGCTCGTCAAGGACGACGCCAATCGCGCCCGCGAGATTCTCGAGCGTCTCACCATGACGTCCCCGAACTTCGGTCCGGGCTTCCGACTGCTGGGCGACAGCTACCGTGCGCTCGGTCGTGAGGCCGACGCGGACCGCGCGGTCTATCGCGCCGGCCGTCTGCTCGCGTACTCGCCGTACGCCGATCCGATGATGGATGTCCTGGCGCGCGAATCGCGCAACAGCACGCTGCTCCTGCGGTTCGCATCGGAGGCGACGCTCTCGATCAACGCGCCCTGGAGCGAGTACCTGACGCGCCGCGCCGTCGAGTTCGATCCCGACAATCCCGAAGCGACGCTCAAGCTCGCTCGAGTGCTGCGGACGGTCGATCGCAACGATGAAGCGCTCGCGTTCTTCAAGAAATACCAGACGATCGTCCCGGGCGACATGCAGGTGCTGGCGCATATCGGGAGCTGCCTGAGCGCGATGGGTCGTTATGGAGAGGCCGAAACCTATTTCCGCCAGGCGCTCATGTCGCTCGACGATCCGGTGACGCATTACAACATGGGGCTGCTGCTGGCGGTGACCGGCCGCCTGGACGAAGCGGTGCAGGAGTACGAACGCGCGCTCGAACGGGATCCCCGTCATGGAGATGCGCGCGGCAATCTCGCGATCGCGCTGGTGCGCCAGGGAAAGCTCGATCGCGCGGTGAAGGAGTTGGGAACGCTTCTTCAGGATGATCCTGACAACGCCGGTGCCCACACCAATCTCGGGCTCGTGTTGCTGCAACAGGGTCGGACCGATCAGGCGCGCGCGGAGCTCGAGGCGGCGCTGCGGCTCAAACCGGATATTCCGCAGGCGGTTGAGGCGTTGCGATCGATCAGATGAGGAATCAGGAAGCGGGAATCAGGAATCAGAAGCAATCAGGAATCAGGAATCGGGAATCAGCTCTGGGCCAGGAAGCAGGAACAGGCTGAGGCCTGAATGCTGATTCCTCCTGGCTAGCCCAGTCCTGATTCCTGAATCCTGATTCCTATCACTAGGGAACAATCGAGCTGGTTCGATCTACTGACGTCTTCTCTCCAACCATCAGCTCGCTCGCGTAGTTCGCCTGCTGGCACACGTACTCGAAGAGCTCGGTTCCGGTCTCACGACGCAGGCTGAACGTCGTCGTCCACGGCGCGGTATACGCACCGGGATCGTTCACGGTCACTTCGTACTTGATCGTCGCGCTGTCGGTCCGGGTGAACTTCTCGAGCGTATGCATCGCCTCGGTATGTGGCAGCCCCCGGCGATCGAGCCAGAAGCCCTCGTTGTATCCGGTGGTGTCGACGTTGAGCGTATCGCCCTCCCACCAGCCGACAGAGTGGCCGTAGTAGCTCGGCGTCAGGTTTGCCGGATGAGTCCGCCCGTCCATGTACACCGTGCGATAGGTATGCGGACCGCCAATGTCGAAGATGAAGAGACGGTCGAGCTCGGGCAGATCGACGAATTCGACACCGTACGGCGTGAGGAACTGGCGCGCGACACCTGACGGCTTACAGCGCGTGTGCGGCTCCAGCTCGTTCTTCTGCCGGTCGTCGTACACCGCTTTCGCCCACGGCTGGAAGGGCACGTCTTTCGCCGGCTTGATCGGCTCGGTGATGCCGAAGACCGGTAGCCATACCCCCTTGTCCTTGGGATTCGCCCCACCGAGCAGAGCACGGCCATCGGCGTTGCGCGGCGCTGGTCCCGGCGGCGGCCCGGCATTTCGACCGCGTCCACGTCCTTGTCCTTGTCCGGTACTGACACCCCCGACGACATCCTGCGTGCCGCCTTGACCACCGCCGCGTCCTGCGCCGCGACCTCGACCGCCGCCTCCGCCTTCCGGAGGAGGGTCTCCCTGGGGTTGTTGTTGTGCGATGAGTGATGCCGCGAACAGCAGCGCGGCCATGAAAGAGAAGAGCGTGTGTCGCCTGAGATTCATAGCAACAATCTATTACAGATTCTTGACAGCTCAGAGTCGCCAGCGTATACGTGTTCCGTCCTGAGAAGCCATTTTCGCCATGCGAAGAATCCACGGCGTCTCAGTGGCGCGACAGGCCTGGCGATGCGGGCGTGACGCGTATCTGTCATTTCAGAACGGCGGGGCACAACAGGGAGGTCGGCATGCAAGGCGTGATGAGAGCCCTGGTGATCGTCACCTCGGTTCTTCTGGTACCGGCAGCAGTGTACGCACAGCAGGCGCAGGCCACGATTGCGGGCGTGGTCAAGGATGCGTCCGGTGCCGTCCTGCCGGGTGTGTCAGTCGAAGCGTCGAGTCCCGTGCTGACGGAGAAGGTCCGCTCGGTTGTGACCGACGGGACGGGGCAGTACCGCATCGTGGCGTTGCCTCCTGGCACGTACACAGTGACGGTGACGCTGCAGGGATTCAACACAGTCAAGCGCGAAGGCATCGAGTTGAGCGGCGCGCTGACCGCGACCGTCGACGTCGACCTGCGCGTCGGATCGCTTCAGGAAACCGTCACAGTTACTGGTGAATCGCCGATTGTCGATACCCAGAGCGCGCGGCGCCAGCAGGTCATCGACGGCGAGGTGCTCCAGGCGATTCCGACATCGCGGTCGTACAACAACGTGCTGCAGCTCGTGCCCGGTGTCGTCGCTGGTGACGGCCAGGTGCAGTTGCGTCCGGCGATGTTGCTCTTCACCGCGCACGGCGGCAACACCGAAGACGGGCGCCTGACCGTTGACGGCATCAACACGGGCGCGTCGCGCGGCGGCGCGGGCGTGTCGGGATACATCCCCGATATGCAGAACACGGCTGAAATCACTTTCACGATTTCCGGCAATCTGGGTGAGGCCGAAACCGGTGGTCCGTCGATGGCGGTGGTCCCGAAGTCGGGCAGCAACAACCTCTCTGGCTCGTTCTTCCTGTCCGGCCTGAACGACTCGATGCAGGGGAACAACTTCGACGATACGCAGCGCAACGTGTTCGGTCCGTCTCCGGCGAAGTCGCTCCTCCTGCGCGACTACCAGGTCTCGGTCGGCGGCCCGGTCAAGAAGGACCGGATCTGGTTCTTCTTCAACCATCGTGGTGTCGACGCCGCCGACGCGCAGGCTGGTATCTACGCGAACAAGAACGCCGGCGATCCATTGGCGTGGACGTATGTGCCGGACACGAGCCGGCAGGGCCGCATCGATCAGAAGCGCCGTATCTACGCACTGCGACTCACGATGCAGTTGACGCCCAAGAACAAGCTCTCGCTGTTCTGGGACGAGCAGCCGCAGTGCAGCGGCGCGGCGTGGAGCGGCAACGACGGGTGCATGTCGAACAAGGACGGCTGGATCTACGGCGGCAGCCAGGTGAACGGCTTCTTCGGCGCCGGCCCGAACTCGCCCGAGACCGGCGACTACGCCGATACGCACCAAAAAGTGCAGCAGGTGAAATACACCGCGCCGATGACGAACAGGCTTCTGCTCGAAGCCGGGTTCGGGACCTACATCTCGCAGTGGGGATACCAGGAGCGGCCGGGTAACTTGACGAAGAATCTCGTCCGCGCTCAGGAGGCGCAGGCGCAGATCTTCGACCACAACGGCAACCGGATCGCGTCAGCGGCAGGGTGCGGCGATTGCCTGACGGTGAATGGCAACCTCAAATACCGCTCGTCGAACTGGCCGACCGGCTACATCTTCGCGCACACCTGGAACGCCGCGGCGAGCTACGTGACCGGCGCGCACAACATCAAGTTCGGGTATCAGGGCGCGTTCCATCGCGACGACGACAACCTGTTCCCGACGATTAGCAACACGTCCTTGATGCAGTTCCAGTTCAACACGCCGTGCGCGGCGAACCCCTGTCCGACGACTCCCATCGCCACCGGCATCACGTTGCAGTCCGGTGTGTTTACGCGAAAGGTGCGGACCGAGTACTACGCATTCTACGGACAGGAGCAATGGACCAGGGATCGCCTGACAGTACAGGCCGCGCTGCGGTTCGACCACGCGTGGAGTCACTTCCCCCAGCAGACGATCGGTCCGTCAGTGACGATCCCGACCGCGATCGTCCTTCCGGCGCAGATCGGCATCGAGGGCTACAACGATCTCAGTCCGAGAGTCGGCGTCGCCTACGACCTGTTCGGCAACGGAAGGACATCGGTGAAGGGAAACATCGGGCGCTATCTCCATCCAGCCTCGAACCAGGGCCGCTACATCAACGCGAATCCGTCCGAGCTAGTATCGACTCTCACCACGCGGTCGTGGACGGATAACAACGGCAACTTCGCGGTCGATTGCGATGTGCTGAACGGGCAGCCGCAAAGCCCCACGACGACGGGATCGATCGACACCTGTGGGGTCTTCAGCGACCTGAACTTCGGACGCGAGAGACCGGGCACCAGGCTCGACGACTCGATTCTCGGCGGCTGGGGCGCGCGTCCGTACGACTGGCAGTTTGGCGTTTCGGTGCAGCAGGAACTTCTGCCTCGCGTGTCGGTCGAAGCGGGGTATTACCGTCGGTGGTGGCCGATCTTCACGACCGCGGATGTGACCGACAACATCAACACGACGGCTGCCGACTACACGCAGTTCAGCGTCTACGCACCGACCGATGCCAAGTTGCCGAGTGGCGGCGGCTACGCCGTTCCCGGCATCTACAACATCACGACAGCAGCATCGCTCATTGCTCCAAGCAACGTCCAGAAGGCGGCGAATGCGTACGGCAGCTTCAGCCGCTATTGGGACGGGTTCGACATCACAGCGCAGGCGCGCCTGCACAACGGCCTCACGTTGCAGGGCGGCACGAGCACCGGTCGGGCCGTGCAGGATGCGTGCGAAACGCGCGCAGTCGTTCCCGAGGGTCTGACCGGTGGTCTGACCAACCCGTACTGCCGCACGGTGGAACCGTTCCTCACGACGTTCAAGGGGATCGCGAGCTACGTGATTCCGCGCGTCGACGTGAATGTGGCTGGTACGTTCTCCAGTCGTCCCGGCGTATCGCTTTCAGCGAACGTCGTCTACACGAGCGCCGACATGTTGAACCCGGCGCGGTCGACGCTCGGGCGCGGGCTGAACGCGGCACCGACGATCACCGTCAACGTGCTCGAACCGAATACGGTGTTCGGCGACCGCATCGATCAGCTCGATCTCCGAATCGGCAAGATCCTCCGATTCGGCAAGACGCGAACGAACCTCAACGTGGACATCGTCAACGCGCTGAATTCGAACGACAATCTGGCCTACAGCCCGACCTTCGTTCAGACCTGGCCAGTGCCGACGAGCGTCATCGCGGCGCGGTTGTTCCGCCTGAGCGCGCAGTTCGATTTCTAAACACGGAGAAGACGGAGTCGAGCTGAGGACACGGAGTTTGGCCACGGAGATCACGAAGAACACGGAGTCTAGCCACAAAGAACACGAAGA
>DATFRP010000081.1:0-4962 GCA_035263125.1 Vicinamibacterales bacterium | reverse complement strand
TAATTTGGCCACAAAGACCACGAAGATCACAAAGGGTGAGACACGGAGTTTATTGGCCACGAAGATCACAGAGAATTTGGCCACGGAGATCACGAAGATCACGGAGAGATTGGCCACAAAGAACACGAAGACCACAATCGGTTTCAACGGGTGCACTCCCGCTCCTGTCTCACGCGATTGGCAGATTCGAGGTGTGGCCCTGGGTTGATGTCCCCGCTCACTGTCAGCGGATTGTTATTCGGCTCTGGTGCGAAATAGCCTTTGCGCGCACGGACGGATGCGCCCGTGCGATTGACACGAACCGTAATCGCATGAAAGCGACCATCGCAGTGCTCAACGGAAGCCTGGTATCCGAGCTGGTAATACGTGCTGGTGGAGTTCGCGATCTGCGCGAACATTTCGGCGTAGTTGTTTGTGCCGACGACCGCCTCCCCTCCAGTGTCCTCGGCGACGACACGGAGCGCGGCCATCCGCTTCAGTTCCGCGCCGTTTTCCCTGGGACTGAACCGGAAGTCGTTGGGACCGGTCATCCGATTGGTCAGCCCCAGTAAATCGATCGGGTTGATGGCGACATTGTGGCGATTCGCCGCACGTATCGCGTCGCGATACGTGAATGCGATTTCAGCGGCGCGCCTCTGGGAAGGACCGTCGGTTGCGGGATCGAACGGCACCTGACCACCGATCCAGACGATTGTCTTCCGGCCGCCGCCCATTGCACCCAACCGATTCGAGAGGTCCTCTAGGGTCTCGTAGGTACGAATAAAGCCCTCCACACCCGTCGATACTTTCGTGTCGGGTGCCAATCGATCGACAGCCGCTTCGATTTCACGCCTCTCCCTTGTGAACGTCAGTTCGACCCTCTCCTGCTCGCGCCCTTCGAGATATTTAAGAGATTTCCCTTTTACAAACGTGACCGCCATCTGGTCAGCGGGAGCGAACGACTTGTCCAGGAAGAGACGTGCGACGTTTCGCATGCGCATCACGTGATCGCGGTCAGCTGCGGGTCCATCCAACAGCATGACGTACGTGCGACCCGCGACGGCGCGATCTCGTTCAGCCCCCACAGAGGAAAGCCCTGCCCTGAGTGGCTCAATTCGTTCACCGTATGTTGCCAGACTCACGAACGAGAACTGTGTGATCTTCTGTGGCCTACCTTCCTCGAGCACATCGAAGTCGTCCTGAGAGAGGCCGGTGATGAACCGGCCGTCCCTGTCGGTGACCCGGACATCGATCTCAATGAGCTGTGTCGAGGCGCGGAAGGATTGCTGCGGCTCTGCTGCTGCGACAGGGGTAGGTCTAAGTGAACCGCCGGCATCCAGCACCCCGACCGCGGTGCAAAGGGCAATTCCGACAGTTCTCTTCATGGCGGCGCGCACCCTATGTATGGACGAAGCTCTAAACGGCTCCGGCTTAGTTGCCACGCTCGCCAGTTGTCGCCGGAGCGCGGTCGCCCGTTCGAGATATAGCCGGTTGAATCGCAGTCGCGTACCGACCGGAAATCGAACCACGACATCGACTGTCGACGAGCCATCCGGGTCCGCCTTCGACGCGCAGAGCGTTTGAAGGATGCCACGTCGAACTGGGGTCGTAGATCGAATTTCCTTTGCGCCGCGTCAGCCGCTAGCCGCGCTACGAGAGAAACTGTACGGCACTCCAAGCCATTGACGAAGTCTATCTCGGCCACGGCGAGCGGGGGTTATCGGCCACCGAGATCAGCCCTTTGTGATCTTTGTGTCCTTTGTGGCCGACCTCTCCGTGATCTTCGTGATCTCCGTGGCCAAAGTCTCTGTGACCTTCGTGATCTCCGTGGACAAAATCTCTGTGCTCTCCGTGGCTCAGCGGCCGATGACTTTGCGCCCCACGTCAGGGAAGTCCGTGAAGATCCCGTCAACCCCGAGATCCCGGAACTGCCGGAACTCGGCCTCGAAATCGCCGTTGTAGGTTGGCGACAGGAACGTCGGCTCCTTGCGAAGGGTCCACACGTGGACCAGGAGTCCGGCGGCGTGCGCGCGCGAGATGATGTCGGTTGGCGGCAGCAGGCGCCGGTTGGGCCCGGCCGGGATCACGAGCCGCGTGTTGAGCCCTACGCCGTCGGCATAACTGGCGATGTCGCGAAGTCTGGTGTCGTCCAGCGGTTGTGGCTGAGGACTATCGAGCAGCAGGATGAGGCGCACCGTAGTCTGGTGCCGTAATGCGCGCAGGTTCTCTGTTTCGAACGACTGGATGAACACCGGCGATTCGCGGGTGTTCCAGCCGTGCGCCTGCAACGACGCGAGCAGATGCTCCTCGAGCGGCCGGCCGATCGTACGGAAATACGTCGGGTGCTTCGTCTCGGGATAGATGCCGATCGTGCGTCCGGTCTCGCGTCCCCGGCGCTGGGCGAACTCGATCACCTCGTCGAACGTCGGGATGTCGAACTGTCCGTCGAATGTGTGCGATCGGAATTCCAGGCGCTCCCGGGCGCGCAGCGTCTTGATCTCGGCGAGCGTGAAGTCCTCGGTGAACCAGCCGGTCACCGTCTGCCCGTCGATCGTCGCCGTCCGCCTGCGATCGGGGAACTTCGCCGCCACGTCTGTCGTGCCGCCGATCTCGTTCTCGTGCCGCGCGATGAGCACGCCGTCCTTGGTCGACACGAGATCGGGTTCGATGTAATCGGCACCCATCTCGATCGCGAGACGGTACGACTCGATCGTGTGCTCCGGCCTGTGGCCGGAGGCCCCGCGATGGCCGATGATGATCGGATGCATGGCTGCCGGAAGCGGTGCCCCCGCGAGGGAGGCACCGGCGGCGATCAGTGCGACGGCGACGAACGTTCTTACCACAGGACCTTCATCCCGAGCTGCATCTGACGCGGATCATACGTGGAGGTGATGGTGCCGAACGCAGCGGAGCTGCGATTGCCGTTGGGGGCCGTGAAGTTGGCCCGGTTGAACAGGTTGAAGGTTTCGAAGCGGAACTCGAGTCGCGATGTGCCGGCGAGCGCCACGGTCTTGACTGCGGCAAAGTCGAACGTCCAGTAGGCGGGCCCGCGGACGTTGTTGCGTGGCGCGTTGCCGAACGGCTGATCGCCTGGGGGAATGACGACGCACGAGGGGTTGAACCAGTTGGTGATCGACTGCTGCCCTGCCGGCGCGTACGGATCGCAGGTGAGGTTCGGCCGGTAGTTGTTGGCGCCGGAGAAGTCGTTCGAGATTCCCGATACGACGAAGGCCGCCGCCGGCGTGTAGGTCAAGGTCACCATCTCTCCGGGCGTCACCGTGTTGATCCCCGAGAGCTGCCAGCCGCCCACGATCGCATCGAGCGCGGGGCTCATGTTGCCGCCGAACCGACGGCCTCGACCGAACGGCAGGTCGTAGATGAAGCTCGTAGTGCTGTTGTACGGCTGGTGATACCCGGAGAGTCCGTAGTCGGCGTCGAGGTTGTGGAGATCCTGCGGCGCCGGGAAGTTGCCGTTCTGATTCTCGAGCGAGCCCGCGGCGTTGTCCTTGGCGACCGACAGCGAGAGCGATTGCAGCAGGGTCATCTCCCGCCCGCGCCATTCGAGCTTGGTCTGGAGCGCGTTGTAGCGCGACTTGCCGCCATTGAAGACGTACGTGATGTCGCCGAATGTCGGAATCGGCCGGCGCGCCTGCAGCGGAATCGAGCCCGCCGCGTTGTTGGGAACCGCCTGATTGAGATTTCCGATGAGAAGCAGATCGTCTGCCTTGTTGCCGACGTAGGCGACATCGAGCCGCATGTTGCGCCCGAACTGCTGCTGCACCGACGCATACCAGCTCTGGACGGGGCTCGAATGGTAATCGCGCGGGATGTACGAGATGAGCGCCGTGAGCGGACTGAAGGTCGATGGATCGGTCAGGCCGGCGGGGTATCCCTGCTCGGTCGTGCGGAAGGTCGCGGCTGTCGGATCCGTCTGGTTGACGACGGCGCGAATGACCTGCGGCGCATTGAGCGGAAGCTCGTTGGCCGAGCCGATGCGGTTCACGTGCACGTAGCTCACGCCCCAACTGCCACGGAGAACCGTCGAGGGTGTGAGCGTATAAGCGAGACCGAGCCGCGGCGCGAAGTTATTGCGATCGGGGTTCACCAGCCCGCGATCGGCAATCGATCCGTCAGTCGCCTTGATCATCGTGTTCGTCGTCGGATCGAAATTCGTGAGGACGTTGTCCGCTTCGTAGAACGGTGTCGCGTATTCGTAGCGGAGGCCCGCATTCAGCGTCAGCTTGTCGTTGACGCGGATGTCGTCCTGCACGTAGGTGAAGTGGAGATCCTGCCTGATCTGCGCGACGAAGAACGTCGACAACGCGTACTGCGACCGGAGGCCCAGCATGAAGTCGGACAGGTTGTAGAGATTGTTCGCTGCGGCTCCTGCCGGCCGGGTGAACTGACCGCTGTAGGTGTCGAGGCCGTACAACGGGTTGACGTCCTGGACTTCGATCTGGATGTGCTGATACTCGTAGCCCGCTTTGAGCGACTGCCGGCCGTTCACCGTCGTGAAGTTGACCTTCGGGTTCCACACTGTCGGATACTGCCACTGCGGGTTGGTGGCCTGGCGTCCGAGGGCCGCGAAACCCGTGATGCTTTGACTCGGAAGGCCGCCCGCGATCCGCGAATCGGTCGGCAGTCCGCTGATACCGAACTCCTGGCTCGACGTGCCGAGCGCCGGCGGATTCTTGCCGCCTTGCGTATTCGACCAGCCGAAGCGCATCTCCCATAGTGCGTGGTCGCTTGCGGTGTAGGTCGTGCCGAGCACGAGCTGCTTGTTGCGCGCGTAGATGTTGCCGTTGCCGCCACCGCCCGCGGGGAGTGGGAGCGGGGGCTGGTCCTCGGTGTTGAGGTTGCGCCAGCCAAATCGTCCGAAGGCGCTCACTGCGGGAGAGATCTGCAGGTCGATCTTGCCGCCGGCCTTGTCCGAGTTGTTCGTGAGCTCCTGCAAGAGCGAATAGTTGTTCGCAGCGCCCGTCA
>DATFRP010000080.1:0-6936 GCA_035263125.1 Vicinamibacterales bacterium | reverse complement strand
GAAAGGCGTCGCTTGCTGCGGCAGCCTCAATTCTGTCGTCTGCCGGGATAGAGCCCGTCTGGGTCGTGTGTGCCCCTGTCGGCGAAGGACGTTGCGATCGACCTCTGACGCCCGGCATCTTGGAGGTGCGATTCGTTCGCTCAGGCCGAACGATGCGTGAAAGCGCTCGTCTCTCGTTGGGAGAGGCGTTCATCGACGTTCTTGCGAAAGACGGTGCGCTGGCGACTGTTTACGTCGATCGCGTAGCGTGGATGGCCGAGCAGGCTGGCGTGAGTCGTCGCCTGCTGATGGGTCGAGCCCTCGCGCACGAGCTAGGGCATCTGCTCATGGGAGACATTCGCCACGCAAGCTGGGGACTAATGCGCGGTCTATGGTTACCAGCTGAATTGCAAAACGACCTTACGAGAGATTGGAAATTCGCGCCGGGCGACGTGGAAGCGATCCGACGACACCTCCAACGATTCGCAAATTCATCGCCGTGCGGTGAATGATTTCAAGTGGCGCGTGATCGGCGGCGGCTTGGCGCCGATCACGCGTCTGTCAGTGCGGTGGGGACCGTTACCGGTTGAAATCGCGGCGCCGACCGCCCTTTGACGGGCCGCCGTTTCTGCGTTCCTGCGGCCTTGCCTCGTTGACGGTCAACCGACGGCCTTCGAACGACGTCTGATCGAGCGCCTCGCAGGCGGCACGGCCTGCCGTTTCGTCGGCCATGTCAATGAACGCGAACCCGCGGGATCGGCCGGTCTCCTGATCCCGAACGAGCCGGACCGAATCGACCTGACCCATCGAGGCAAAAAGCTGCTCGAGCTGCGGTTCCTCGGTGTTGAACGACAGATTTCCTACGTAAAGTCTCATGCACATTCCAGCAAAAAAGGGTTGGAGGCGACGGGCTTGATGACTTCTGAAGCGTGCTAGGACGAGGGTGACGCAGGCAGAACAAACGCGACAGGATCCAACGTGAGATGATAAGTATAGCACGCGGTTCGCGCTCGCCCTTTGCGCGTTTGTCCCCTTTCACGAGGCTCATGTGCCGAAATTTACAGCTGGCGATCGCGTCTCACAGGCGCAGTACGGAGATGGAACTGTCACGGCGGTGAACGAACATCACACCGTCATCGATTTCGACGTACACGGCACGCGTACGTTTTCCACTCGACTGGTTCAGCTCGAGGGCACGTCAACGCTGGCGCCGCCAAAACCCGCAAAGCCACGCCGGCGTACCGCGAAGCAGACGTAGGTTGATAGGGTGGATAGGGCAGCTAGGGTTGGGGCAGGGCGGGGTGGATGGGGTTGATAGGGCAGGTGGGGTTGATGGGGTGTGGATGGGGAGGGTAGGCATCTCGCTCCTCCTCACCAGCCCCACCGCGAAGCGGCCCCACGGTCCGCCAAAGGCGGACCGCCTCACCGGGCCGAAAGCCCGGCCCTACTGAGCCACGATCCTGACCGCGCCGACGCCGCCTTTCGCGTCGACGTTGATCTGCACCGGGTCGTTCTCGTGCCCGGGATTGATCCAACGGTCGCCGCGTTTCTCGAGACCATCGACTTTCACCTCGCCGATCCCGCCGGCCGCGCTCGCCGAGATGCCGACCGATCGTGGGAGATACACGCGCGCTTCGCCGACGCCGCCGTTGATGCGCACGTTGTAGCTCTTCTTCGGCGTGCCGCGCAGATCCACGTTCACTTCGCCCACACCGATATCCATGTTGACGCTGCGCAGGCTGAGGCTGCCGAGATTCATGTCCACCTGTCCGGCGCCCAGCTTGGTCGACAGATCGAGAGGGACACTGTCGTTGAGCCGCACGTCCCATTCCGACTTGGTGTTCCCGAACCTGAAGCCCCCAGACTCGGGCTGGGAGATCGCGATCTCGCTGGTGGGGCCCGAGGCGCGATGCTCCACCGTCGGCTTCAATGACTCGGAGTTGTATGCGAAGTCGGCCTCCAACTGCTTGCTGGCGCCACCCGAGACTTTCAATTCACCCGCGCCGATCTTCAGATCGAGTCGAGTCGATTCGGTGCGATCAAGTTCGATCGAATGCTTGTCGTGGACGGTTGGGCCTCCGCCGAAGCTGCACGAGGTCAACAACAGAACGGCCGGCACCCAAGCATGCTTCATCATCGTGTCATTCTCTCCAAGACGAGACGTGCCGACCAGAGCTCTCGTTCCATATCACTGCGGCTCTCTGGAGGGGGCCGTCGCGAAAACGCGTCAGCGCCGAGATCCCAGACACGAACGTCAGAGTGGTTTGAGCGTTCGACATCTTTGTCGTATCGCGCTGACGTTGCAGGCCTGATCCCAACCAGCAATCGGGTGGCGATTCAATGTCATTGACGATGATTCCTACAAAGCTGTTCGCATTTTTCTGACGATCGACATGATCGTCGTCACCGAGCCGTGATCTCCAGCGCTCACGAGCTTCGGGTCGGGGTTTTTGTTCGGAAAACCGCGTGCTCGAGTGGCGCCGGTTTTGAATGGCGCTTCGCCAAGGACCCATGGTTTTCTCCACCATCTACCGCAGTGTCTGGACGAGGCTCATGGCCGCGTTCATCGTGGTGCTGGTGGTGTCGCCGTATTCGGAACCGTTTGCGACCATGGACGGCACCGATTTCGGCGGCGCGGGTGCCGTTGACGTCGGCGGGTCGGCGAAGTTCAAGACATCGGCGCAGGACGCGCTGGCCTCCGCGCCGGTCGCCACCGTCGTCATCGACGCGTTCGTGATCACCGACCGACCGACTCTGCGGCCGATGGCCCTCGAATCGCGACGCACTCAGCGCGCGATTCTCAGACTGTAGACCTCCCTTCACTCTTCTTCGTACGCGCACGCCTCGAAGAGGCGTAGCGCCCCGTTCTCCCGTTGGTTGCTCTCGGTGGCGGTCCACGTTGCCCGCGCACTTTGTCCACATCACTACTCGTGTCTTCGAGGAACAGTCCTCGTGGTGCGTGTAGCTCGAACGCGATCACGAATGCGCATGAAAGGACCGGAGATGAAGAGACGCGCGATAGTTCTCATGAAGGTGTTAGCGGCAGCGGTGCTGGCGCTCTGGTTCAGCCACGTCACCTCCACGCCGTATGCAACGCACGCCCAGGGCGCCATCGGGCAGCAGCCGAAAGGCGACCCGACGGGGGCGACAACAGGCACTGCGGCTGATGTCACCGTCAAGGATCCGAAGAATCCGACGCTCAGTGAGGTGATGGACACCGTCGGGCACAACAAAATCGCCATCAATATCGTGTGGACGCTCCTCACGGGCTTCCTCGTGATGTTCATGCAGGCCGGCTTCGCGATGGTCGAAACCGGGTTCACCCGCGCGAAGAACGCGGCCCACACGATGTCGATGAACTTCATGATCTATCCGATCGGCATGCTCGGGTACTGGATCATGGGCTACGCGCTGCAGATGGGTGGCGTCGGCGGCGTCAGTGTCCTCGGGGGCGTGGCGCCGCTCAACAGCGAGTTCACGATCAGCCTCTTTGGACACACCTTCGGCCTTTTCGGCATGAGGGGCTTCTTTCTCAGCGGCAACACCTACGACGTGGGAGTGTTCGCGCTCTTCCTGTTCCAGATGGTGTTCATGGATACCGCCGGCACCATCCCGACCGGAGCGATGGCCGAGCGCTGGAAGTGGTCGGCGTTTGTGATCTTCGGGTTCTTCATGTCGATGGTCGTTTATCCGCTCTTCGCCAACTGGGTCTGGGGCGGAGGCTGGCTCGCAACGCTCGGAAAAGAGTTCGGTCTCGGACACGGGCACGTGGACTTTGCCGGATCGTCGGTGGTCCATATGGTTGGCGGTATGGCTGCGCTTGCGGGCGCGATCGTCCTCGGCCCGCGGCTTGGGAAGTACAGCAAGACCGGTGAATCGATCGCGATGCCGGGGCACGACATTCCAATGGCGCTCGCCGGAACCTTCATCCTGGCATTCGGGTGGTTCGGTTTCAATCCGGGATCGACGCTTGCCGGCGGCGACCTCCGCATCGCGGTGGTCGCGACCAACACGATGCTCGCGGGCACGGGCGGCGCGGTTTTCGCGATGTTCTATGTGTGGTGGCGGCTCGGGAAGCCTGATCCCAGCATGCTCGCCAACGGCCTGCTCGCCGGTCTCGTCGCCATCACCGCGCCTTGCGCGTTCGTCAACAGCGTGTCCGCGATGATCATCGGCGCGATCGCGGGATTCCTGGTCGTGGAGTCCGTGCTGTTCTTCGATCGCGTAGCGAAGATCGACGATCCGGTCGGTGCCATTTCGGTTCACGGCGTCAACGGAGCCTGGGGTGTGTTGTCCCTCGGTCTGTTTGCAGACGGTGTGTACGGCGATGGTTGGAACGGCGTCCCGGGGACGGTCACGGGACTCTTTTACGGCAATGCGTCGCAGTTTGTCGCGCAGTGTGTCGGTACGCTCACGTGCGGAGTCTTCGTGTTCGTGAGCTTCTTCGTCTTCTTCAAGGTGGTCGACGCCATCATGGGGAACCGCGTGTCAGCGGCGGTCGAACTCGAAGGTCTCGACATTCCCGAGATGGGTGCACTGGCCTATCCCGATTTCGTGCTCGGGCCGGGAACGCCGATGGGCGCTGGAAGCCAGGTGATGACGTCGTCGGCCGCCGTGCCGTCGTCGGCGCTCAAGCCGGCTCGTAGTGACGTGTAGCCAGGACGGGCAGAGTGAGGGTGCAGGACCGGGCCTGATGCCGGTCCCGCACCTCTCGGGTCGGGGGAGCCATGAAGCTTGTGAAGTGCATCGTGCGTCCGGACTCGGTGCCACTGGCCACGTCGGCGCTCGAACGTCTGGGTGTGTCTGGTGTGACCGTCACTGAAGTTCGTGGGCGCGGGAAACGCACGCGGCCGATCGGCGATTTTCGCGGCGTCAAATACGAACGGTTCATCTCGATGAGCCAGCTCGAGGTCATCGCTCCCGATGAACTCGTCGACGACATCGTTCAGGCGGTGATCAATCACACTCGGACCGGAGAGTTCGGCGACGGCCGCGTGCTCGTGATTCCGATTGAAGAGGGCTACTCGATTCGAACGCGTCAATGCGGGGCCGCGTAGTCGCGGGAGTCCCGCTCGCGCACGTGACGGCCCGGTACTCATGACGCATTTCCTTCAACTCCTCCTGCTGTTGGCGCTCGCCATTGCGGCAGCGAAGCTCGCAGGATGGATGGCGACCCGGATCGGTCAGCCGGCCGTCTTCGGGGAGATTCTGATCGGACTCGTGCTCGGGCCCACCGTGCTGAACGTCCTCGGCCTGCCGCTCTTCACGCCTGGCGTCGAGGGCGACGCCGGGCACGCGACGCTCGCGGCCATCATGCGCGATTTGTCCGAGATCGGGGTCCTGCTGCTGATGTTCGTCGCCGGGCTCGAGACCGATCTTCACGAGATGCGACGCGTCGGGCGCGTCGCATTCTGGTCCGCGTTTGGCGGCGTCGTGCTTCCGCTCGCCGGCGGCGCGGCGATCGCAACGGCCTTCGGCTTCCCGCTCTATTGGGAAGGCATCTTCATCGGCACCATCCTGACGGCGACCAGCGTCAGCATTTCGGCGCAGACGCTGCTCGAAATCGGCGCCCTCCGTTCACGCGAGGGCGCGACCATCCTGGGCGCGGCGGTCATCGACGATGTGATGGGGATCATCCTGCTGTCCCTGGTCGTCGCGTTTGCCACGGCGTCCCGATCGGGATCGGGCGTGGACCTCGCTCAGATCGGTCTCGTCGCGCTGCGGATCGTCTTCTATTTCGCGCTGGCGATCTTCGCGGGGCGGGGGCTGCGTCCGGTCCTCGCGTGGGCCAAGCGGCTCCCCGTGAGTCAGGCCGTGCTGTCGACGGCGATCGTCATCGCCATGATCTACGCGTGGGCGGCGGAGTACGTCGGGGCCGTGGCCGCGATCACCGGCGCGTATGTCGCCGGGGTCCTCATGGCCCAGACACATTTCAAGAAGGAGATCGACAGCGGCATTCATCCGCTCGCGTACTCGATGTTCGTTCCGGTCTTCTTCATCGGCATCGGGCTGCAGGCGAACGGTCGCGCGCTCGGCGATCAGATGTTCTTCACACTCGCGCTGGTGGCCGTAGCGATTGTCGCCAAGGCGGTCGGCTGCGCGCTGTTCGCACGATGGTGCGGCTTCACCAACCGGCAGTCGCTGCGCGTGGGCGTGGGGATGATTTCGCGCGGTGAGGTCGGCCTGATCGTGGCGGGCTACGGGCTGTCGCACGGCCTGATTAATACCGAGGTGTTCTCGGCGTCGGTCATCGTCGTGCTGGCAACGACCATGGTGACACCGCCGCTGCTGCGGCTCGTGTTTCCTCACCGCGCCCCGGCGCCGGGCACCGTCGAGGAGACGATCGCGCACGTTCCGCAGATCTCGAAGTAATCAGGAACGTGTGCGGTCGTCATCGTCAGTGGCGCAGGAGGGTCTGGACCATGGCCACGGCCCAGGTGCTATCGCGCGGGCCGCGGCCGCATCGGATTCTGCGGGAGGTGGGTCCTCTCCGGTCACCCGATCGCCTGCAGATAGACGGAAAGCCGGTTACACCTCCCGGCTTTCCGTCGCCTCGTCTCCCCGTCGCATTTCGGCTGACACCGAAGACGATGACGCGAACAGGGTAGAATCCGTGTTCGCATGCGCAAGATCGATATCTTCACACACATTTCTCCCCCTGGCTTCTCCGAAGGCGTGGCGCGCGTGGCCGGCGGACTCAAGGACATCGGCAAGCGCAGCCGTGGCGTGCCGATGCTGCACGACCTCGACATCCGCTTCAAAGTGATGGACTCGTTTCCGGAGTACCAGCAGGTGCTCTCGGTGCCGACGCCGCCGATCGAGCTCTTCGCGACGCCGGCGGAAGCAGTGGATCTGGCGCGCATCGCCAACGACAGCATGGCGGACCTCGTGCAGAAGCACCCCTATCGGTTCGTCACGTTTGCCGCGGCGCTGCCGATGAATGCGCCGGACGCGGCG
>DATFRP010000079.1:0-3826 GCA_035263125.1 Vicinamibacterales bacterium | reverse complement strand
ATCATGGACTTCATCAAGGGCGAGCTGCTCGAGATCATCGAGTGGACCGACGACACGCGCGACACCCTCTCGTGGCGCTTTCCCGATGAAGACAAGGCCATCAAGAACGGCGCGCAGCTCATCGTGCGCGAGTCGCAGGTGGCACAGTTCGTCTACGTCGGCGAGTTCGGCGACACGTTCAAGCCGGGCAAGCACACGCTGACGACCGAGAACATTCCGGTCCTCACCCGGCTCAAGTCGTGGCCGTACGGGTTCAACTCGCCGTTCAAGGCCGACGTCTATTTCGTCGTCACACGCCTGTTCACCGGCAACAAGTGGGGCACCTCCAACCCGGTGATGCTGCGCGACAACGACTTCGGCGTCGTTCGCGTGCGCGCCTTCGGCACGTATGACTTCAAGATCATCGAGCCCAAGACGTTCCTGCGCGAGGTCGCCGGCTCCGATCAGAACTTTCATCTCGATGAGTTCTCCGACACGATGCGCTCGCGCATCGTCAGCATCTTCACCGACGCCATTGCCACCGCGAAGATCCCGGTACTCGACGTCGCCTCGCGCTATACCGAGCTCGGCGACGCGCTGCTGCCGCTGATCAACCCGGCGATCGCGTCGAAGTACGGCCTCGAGATCACCACCTTCATCGTCGAGAACGTGTCGGTGCCGCCCGAAGTCGAGCAGGCGATCGACAAGCGATCGAGCATGGCCGCGATCGGCAATCTCAACGAGTTCGTGAAGTATCAAATGGGGAAAGGGTTCGAGAGCGGTACGGGCGGCGGCCCCGCCGGCGCCGCAGCCGAACTCGCGGTCGGCTTCGGCCTGGCGCAGCAGATGATGAAAGACGGCTTCGCCGGCGGTCACGCGATGCCGGGCGTCGCGCCCGTCGCCCCTGCAGGCATCCCGCCGCTCCCGACGGCCGCTGCGTCCGGCCTGCCGGAGCTCCTCAGCCCCGCCGAAGCGGCACAAGCGCTGGGCGTGTCTGAAGCCGATGTCATGAGCGTGTTGGAATCCGGCGATCTCAAAGGCAAGAAGATCGGCAGCGCGTGGCGCATCTCACGCGCGGCGCTCACGTCATACATGTCTCAGTGACGCCTTCGGCAGTAAGTCAAAATGCAAAATGCAAAATGCAAAAGCGGACGCGGGCTCGGATGATCGCGGCGGCTGTTCCGGGCATTTTGAATTTTGCATTTTGAATTTTGCATTTCAATGACCGGCTCCGTTTCAGCACTTCAGAAAATCGAATGCCCGGCTTGCGGCGCGCAGGCCGAGTGGAATCCCACGAAGCAGAAGCTCGTGTGCCCATTCTGCGGGACCGAGTCGCCGTACAAGTTCGATCGCGAGCAGGGCAAGGTGGTCGAGCTCGATCTCGTCAAGACGCTGCGTGATCTTCCGGACGAGGACCGCGGATGGCAGACCGAGCGACGCAGCGTGCAGTGTCAGTCGTGCCGAGCCGTGATGGTGTTCGATCCGGCGCGTGTCGGTCAGAACTGTGAGTTCTGCGGCTCACCGGCGCTGGTGCCATACGAGGAGATCAAGGCGCCGATCCGGCCGCAGGGGGTGCTGCCCTTCCGCATCGATGCAAGCAAGATTCGCGAGGGCATCCGTTCGTGGTGGCGCAGCAAATGGTTTGCCCCAGGCAAACTCGCCGTATCCGCGCTCGTCGACACACTCCGCAGTGTTTATATCCCGTACTGGACCTTCGACGCGCAGGTCCATTGCCCATGGGAGGCGGAAGCGGGCTACCACTACTACGTGCAGGTCCCAGGTCGCGATCAGCAGGGCCGCCCGGTCATGCGAACTGAGCAGCGTACGCGATGGGAGCCGGCGGCCGGCGCGATCGATCACAGCTTCGATGATGAACCGGTGCCGGGGACGCAGGGTCTGCCATTGGATCTGCTGCGGGAGATCGAACCCTTTCCGACCCGGGAAGTCGTGCCATACGACACCGCGTTCCTCTCGGGCCATGTCGTCGAGCACTATCAGGTGGTGCTGCTCGATGCCGCGCAGCGCTCGCAGGAGCAGATGCACGCGCAGCTCGAGCAGCTGTGCGGAGGCCAGGTGCCGGGCGACACGTATCGCAATCTGCGCATCGACCCGCAGTACTCGGCGCAGACCTTCAAGCACGTGCTGGTGCCCATCTGGCTGCTCACGTACACGTACGGCGCAAAAGCGTACAACGTGATCGCGAACGGCTACACCGGACGAATCGCCGGACGCTATCCGAAGAGTTTCTGGAAGATCGCGTTCGTGGTGTTGCTTGCGATCATCGCTGCTCTGATCTTCTTGATTGCCTCGCAGCAACAGTGAACGCGGGGCTGAAGTCCCCGCTCGACGTCGCCCGTAGCACCGTCGTCAGGCCGCGCGTGATCGACGATCAGCGACTCGACGTCAGAACGAACTTCTGCACGCGCCGATTCTCTGGCCGAAGCGGCGTGACTTCGGTCACGTACAGATTGCCCCTCGAATCCGCGGCCATGTGATGGAGTGTTCCAAACTGGCCCGGGGCTGAGCCCCACTCGCCGAACGAGTCGATCAGCTCGAGGTTGCGGCGCTCGAAGACCATGACCCTGGCCTGGCTGCGATTGCCAACATAGAGAAAACGTTGCTGCGGATCGGTTGAGAACGCCGTGCTGGCAGCCGTCGTACCGTTGCCACATTCGGGCGCCTTGCACTCGCGTCCGATGAACACTTGCGTGATGTAAGTGCCGTCGAGTCTGAACACCTGTACGCGCTTGCCGCCGCGATCGGACACATAGACCAGACCGTCCTTCGAGACGCGAGCCGCATGTACGGGCTGCACGAACTGCGATGCGCCGTTGGGATCCCCGTCGGCGGGCGCCGGGTTCGGAGGATCGTCGGTCGGTGTTGTGCCGAACGCGCCCCACATCCGTTTGTACTTTCCCGTGACGGCGTCGAAGACGATGACGCGCCGGTTGCCGTAGCCATCGGCGACGAAGAGCTCGTTGGTAGCGGCATGGACAAAGGCATCGGCGGGCTGGTTGAGGTTTTCCGTGTCGCGGTTTCCCTTGCTTCGTCCTGATTTTCCGATCTGCATGACGAGCGTGCCGTCTTTCGTGAACTTCAGGATCTGATGGTCGTTCGTTCCGTTCCCGCCGATCCACACGAATCCCTTCGGGTCGACATGGATGCCGTGCTCGGAGGATGGCCACTCGTAGCCGCTGCCCGGTCCGCCCCACGCTCGAACGAAGGTGCCGTCGTTCGTGAACTCGAGCACCGGCGGCGCCGCCTTCGCGCGCTCCTCGGGAGCGAGCGTGGCTGGTCGCTGCAGGATCCAGACGTGATCCTGCGCGTCCACCGCAACGCTCGAGACCTGTCCGAACTGCCATCCGTTGGGAATCTTCGGCCACGCGGGATCGACACGAAATTGCGGGATGCCGCGAGTCCCGGCCGCGGGACCCTGCGCATCGACGCGAGATCGCGGCGAATTGCCGTCGACCGCGCCGATCGCGATCAATAACGCGGCCAACACGATCGTGAGTGTCCTGCGCTGCGCTGACATGAGGCGGCTGATTCTAGCGCGCCACGCGCCCATCTTCAGCCGGCGCGCAGTAAGTGGTAAGTTCTCCGGCGTATGAAGACGCTGATCAGTCGCGTTGTCGTGCTCATCGCACTCGTGGCGCTTTCGTCGCCGCTGTCTGCGCAGTGGCCGAAATACACCACGCCTAACGTTCCGCGCACCGCCGCAGGCGCCGTGAACCTCGATGCGCCTACACCGCGGATGCCGGATGGGAAGCCGGATCTTTCGGGGCTGTGGGGGCGCCCGCCGGGTGGGCCTCGCGGCGCGGGCGCCGCGCCGCCCCCGCCGCCACCC
>DATFRP010000078.1:0-34154 GCA_035263125.1 Vicinamibacterales bacterium | reverse complement strand
GGCCTGAGACTCGATCCAGCCAACGACCCTGTTGATACGTTGATCATCGACCACATCGAACGGCCAACTCCGAACTGAGCCGTCCCACTACGCGTGTTCCAGCAAGGCGGACACGACGACCGTCTACTAACGAATTCGGGGGGACATGGTGGAGACGGGCAGCCGGGATCGAAAACGATCAATAAAACTCGGGCGTTAAACTGGCGGTGAGGCAGGGATTCGAACCCTGGGTACAGGTTTAAGCCCGTACAACGGTTTAGCAAACCGCCGCCTTCAGCCTCTCGGCCACCTCACCGACCCTGTAAGTATACGGCCGGCAATGGGTTGAGCGGAAGCGATTGTCCCCGAGGTTGTCCCTGAAAACGAAGCACTGTCCCTGTCACGCGCATTACCGATCGCGCGAGGCGCCGCTGCCGCCCGGAATCGATCGACAGACAACGCCGATCTGCGCCCATTTGTTGGCCCGGCTGCCGAAACAGCTCGATGCGGACCTGCATGCAGCGGTTTCCGTTGGAGTCATCGGCCTGAAAAACCGCTGCACAAGTGTCGAGGCAGAGGAACTCGCACCTAACTCACAGTGACCGCCCTCTGACGAACCCGGTACGATTCATCTCGTAGGTTTCAGCCTGCCTTCGGTGATGTGGTTGCGTCACTCGACGTCGCCGCGACAGTCGAAGATTCATCGAGATGCTCGAAAGTCCCGCATCTCAATCCGCGCGCAATGCCCCGAGCCGCTCGACGCTGACGCGCGATAGGGCTGCCAGCGCAGCCGTCCGGCGGACGCCTAATCGAGTCGCTGCTCTACGATGTGAGCCCCCGTGATCCGGTGGTGCTGGCGATCGCCTCGCGCCGTCGAATGGCGAGGCCTGCACGCCTCGTGCAGGCCGGGGTTGCTGAGCGAGCGCCACACCGGCCATGACACTCAGGATCGAGACGATTGCCAGGAAGCGCTTCATCGGCTCTCCTTCCTGGTGACGATTACTCGGTGAACTGGCGAACGTTACTTCGTCGGCGCAGGCTTCTGACGCGCCGTGGTTGGCGGGACGATGCCCTTCAACCGAAGGTAGACGGCGATAGTCCCGTACACCTCGTTGCCATGAACGACCAAGCCGATGGGCACCAGTCCGCGTGCGCCCTCGATGGGCCCGGCCTTGATCAACTGCACCATGCCCTCATCGGTCATGGCGGTGAAGAGCGGACTGCAGAAGGCCGTGGACTCCTTGAGCAGCGCGATCAGCACGGCCTTCGAGCGGGGTGTCTCCTCCTTTTCGGCGGCCTTCGGGCTCGAGCCGCCCAGGAGTAACGAACAGCCGCCGAACTGGCTCAGGGCGACGTGCGAAATGAGCTGTCCGAACGGACGCGTTTCAGGGGTCGGTTTGAAGAGATAGTCCGCTTCGGGCATCAGCTCGGCGGCTTCGAGCAGGTCGCGCTGGATCGCGTTGTAGGCGTTAATCGTCTGGCCGGACAACGTCAGCTTCTGTCCTGTAGGTGACGGCGACTGCGCCGCGGCGTGGACGACGGCGATGGCGGCGAACATGGCGGTGAGGGTCAGAGTCAGTTTCATGCCGCGATGGTGCGGGCTCAGCGCGCAGCCACTCAAGCGCGTTGCAGCGGACCGCGCCAGGCGTGCAGCCATCGGGACTCGCGGCGGGAACGGTGCCGCGCACGGTGTCGTAATCTGGAAGCGGTAGCCATGAGGCCGGCCAGAGTAGGCACTTCCAGGAGAAGAACCGTGAAAACATTGATCGCTTCGTTGGTGTGCTCGCTCACCCTGGTCACGGCCACGTCGGAGGCACAAGTGCCGCGTGTGCTGGGAGTCTGGGAACTCGACCCAGCGGCTTCCTCCATTCCCCAGGGCTTTCCGCTGGCCTCCGAGACGCGCAGCTACGATCTGCGCAACGATGGATACCTGGTCAACCTGGTGATTCGCAAGCTTGCCAATGGACGTCCGGACTTCATCCAGATAGCGTCGAAGAGCGACGGCAAGGACTACCCGCAATATCAGTCGGGTCCGCTGGCGGAGTTTCAGGTGAACGGCACGCAGACGCCGGCTACCTACTCTGAGACCGTCATCGACGACTACTCCGTGAACATCATTGCGAAGGTTGGCGGCCGGGTGAACAACAAAGGCGTCAGGAGCATCTCCGCCGACGGCAAGACGATGACGATCAAGGTCGTGGCGATCGCTCCCAACGGGCAGGAGACGCCGATCACGTTGGTATTCAAGCGGACCTCGGCCTGAGCAGCCGCACGTGATCGCGATCACACGATGGCACTGGGCGCTGGCCGTTGGATTCTGGATCTTCCTCGCCGTCGTCTATGTCGCCCAGCTGCTCTGGATGCCGCAGAGCGAGCGGATGAATGTCGGCGCGGCGCTGACATGGCAACTCTCGTACTACGCGGCGTGGGTGCCGGCGACGATCGTGATCTGGCGGCTCACCGCGGGGTGCGTGCCTGACACGGCGAAGGCCTGGCGCCGGATCGTGGCGCGGCACTTGCTGGTCTTTGCGATTGTGCTCCTCGCCGTGACGCTCGTGGCCATGGCCGTGGCGATGCCGCTGCTGCAGGTTCCCGGCGGCTTCGGCCAGGCGTTTTCGATGCAGATCCGCGGGCGTGCCTACCTCACACTGGTGATGTACATCATCGTCGGCGGCGGCGGCGCGGCCATGACGCTGCACGATCGCTATCGCGAACGGCAAGCCGCGGCCGCGGCGCTCCAGGCCGAGCTCGCGGCGGCCCGATTGCAGGCGCTCCGCAACCATCTCGAACCGCACTTTCTGTTCAACAGCCTGCACAGCATCGCGGCACTGGCCAGGGCCAACGACAGCTCAGGGGTCGTGCGGCTCACCGCCAGCCTTGGCGACGTCCTTCGCTACGTGCTCGACTCGGGCCACGCCGCGGCGCGGCTGGCCGACGAGTTCGCGATCGTCGAGCGCTACCTGGAGATTCAGCGGGCCCGGCACGCCGATCGCCTCGCCGTGTCGCTGACGATGGCACCCGAGGCCGCGCACGCCAGCGTGCCCGTGCTGGTGGTGCAGCCCCTCGTCGAGAACGCTCTGAAGCACGGCCTGACGCCGCGGGTCCGGGCGGGCACGCTCGCGGTGCGCGCGTCGGTGCACGACGGCCGCATCCGCATCGACGTCGAAGACGATGGCGTGGGCCTGCCCGAGGGCTGGACGATGGCCGCAAGCCGCGGGACCGGCTTGCGCAACCTCGCCTCGCGCCTCGCGGCGGAGTTCGGCGATCAGGCCGCGCTGGCCGTGAGCGCCCGGCAGAGCGGCGGCGTGCTCGCCTCGATCACCCTTCCGTTCGTGCGGGCATGACGAACCGCGCCTGGCGGGTGGTGATCGTGGACGACGAGCCGCTGGCGCGGCAGACGCTGCGATCGCTACTCACGCGGGAAGCGGACTTCCTGCTGGCCGCGGAGTCCACGCACGCGAAGGACGCCATCGAGGCGATCGGGACTGTGCGGCCCGACGTTGTCTTCCTCGACGTCCACATGCCGGAGCTCGACGGCTTCGCGGTGGTGTCTCACCTCGATACGGCGTCGCCGCCGCTCGTCGTGTTCGTGACGGCCTTCGAGCGGCACGCCTTGCAGGCGTTCGAGGCGCAGGCGTTCGATTACCTGCTGAAGCCGTTTACCGACGAACGATTCGCCGACGTGGTGCGGCGGCTGCGCGGCCGATTGCGAGAGCGGGAGCAGGCACGCACCAGTCTGCCCCTAGCACGGACGCTACTTGTGCGCGACGGCACCCGGACCATCGTCGTGCCCCAGGACGACATCGTTTGGATCGAAGCTGAGGACTACTGCGCGCGCATCCACTTGCGCGACCGCACGGTGCTAGTGCGCGAGTCGCTGCGATCGCTGGTGGACGAGTTGTCGGGCGCGGGTTTCGTGCGCGTGCACCGGTCGGCAGTCGCGCGACTGTCAGCGATTCGCGCGATGGAGCCGCTGAGCTCGGGTGACCAGCGCCTCACGTTGACGAACGGAACACAGCTCAGAGTCAGTCGGACGTATCGCACTGCCCTCGTGAAGGCGCTGGCCGGAGCCGGCTGCCAGCTCCCCAAACCGGGCTTCCGGAGCCAACAGCAGCCAAGTCGGGCGATCGAGGAAGTGATTGAAACGTGAGGATCTGCGAGGAAAAACGAAGAGGGCCGAGATGCTGATCGGCGTTTAGTAAACCGCCGCCTTCAGCCTTCGGCCACCTCACCGCACGTCTGCAAGTATACGTGACGTTGGATTTGTCAGCCCTCCAGTCGATAGATCTCTCTCCGCCCCCGATCGATAAGGCTGTGATAGTCGCCCATGGTCTTCCGGATGTCCTCGTTGCCCATGAGGCGTTGCTCGATGGCAAAGAAGTCATCGATCTTCTCGACGGTCGCCTCGACGACGATGGTCCAGAACGGCTCGCCCGTGACATCGGTGAGCACGCGAAGTGGTTCCTGACCCATTTCGACAAGAGCCACTGAGAGTCCGCGAAACTTGTCGACCATCTGGCGGACCTTTCCTGGCTTGCAGTTCAGCACATCACGGATCACATACATAGTTCGCTCCCTCTCAACGCTCCGTCGCGATCTCCGCACGTGCCGTGATCCGATCGAGGTTCTCCGGGTTCATGAACCCAGACAGCGGCCGCGAACCGGTGATGGCTGAGTAGAACTGGTTGGTGGCTTCCTGATTGCCGCGCAGAGCAAGAAAGAGCCGCTGCATGAATGGAGGGGGCGGTTCCAACGTTGCCAGCTGGCAGGTGAAGTCGTACATCGGTTTAACCCGGTGATCGCGGCTCGCCTGATGCGCTGCCATCGCTTCACTGAACGGCCGGCGGCCCGACCACGCGACGTCAAGCGCGTCGGCCAGTCCGTCGGCGTCGATGAACGCGTCGCTGATGCCCTGCGCGGTGATCGGATCCCTGTTGTAGGCCGCGTCGCCGACCAGTGCCCACCCGGGGCCGAACGGCTGCCGAAAATAGTTGGGGACGCCCGCCGTGCCGACCCATTTCTCTTCACGCGTCGCACGCCGCAGGCGATCCGCGACGCTCGGCGTCGACTCGAGGACCTTCCAGACGTGTCCCTCGATGTCGGCTCGAACCTTCTGGAACTGGCCGCTCGGCCACAGCACGGCGATGAGCGTCAGGTCGTCGTGTGTGGGGAAGCACCCAACGGCCTGATAGTCGCGGACGTACTCCTCCAGGTCATCGGCGTCGAATCCGCTGTAATAGCTGTAGTAGTTGGTGGTGATCGGCGGCTTGGTATCGTATTCCGGCGCTCGAACGGCTCTCGCGACCAACGAGTGGACGCCGTCTGCACCAATCACGATCTGCGCGCGCTCGTCGAGCGTACTCCCTGTCCGGCCGTGGCCCGTGATGCCGGCGACTCGATCACCGTCCCACAGCAGTGACTCCGCCGAGAATCCTTCGCGCAATTCGACGCCGGCCTCGGCGGCAGCGTCTACGAGCAACTTATCCAGAACAGTGCGACGTGGGCAGAACCCGCCGCGGCCGGCGTTGGTGTCGGTGACTCCGCCTTTCAACGCGAATGGACCGACATCGAAGATCAGGTTCAAGGCGATCGGCGGACAGCCCGTTGCCGCCAGTCGATCGAGCAGTCCCCACCTGTCCATGATTTCCGCCCCATGCGGCCAGATGATGTGCGTGGAAAGGGTGTCACTCGGAAACGTCGTCTTGTCGACGAGCAGCACCCGATAACCCTTCCGGGCCAGCAGCATCGCCGTCGGCGCGCCGCCGCATCGCGCCCCGACGATAATCGCGTCGTACATGCCTTGTCCTCTCGATCTGCGGGGTGTGCCCGCAGATCGACTGTGCAACAGAGATGGTGAGGGGTGCTTCGGCGAAACTACCCAGTCGGCGGATGGGTAGTTTCCGCCAGTCCAGACACATCAGAACAGCTTGTGATCGAATGCGTATGTCGTCGCCGCCGTGCGTGACCGGACGGCGAGCTTGTTGAGGATATTGGTGACGTGGCGATCGATGGTGCGCTCGCTCAGGGACAGCTCTTCCCCGATCTCTTTATTGGTGCGACCGGTCGAAATCAGACGCAACACATGAAGCTCGCGTGCCGTCAGGACGGGCTTTGATGGTGAAGGAGGCCGTGCGGATGGTGCATCGAGGCGAACCAGGTCCGGCCGCGCGCCAAGTCGTTCGAAAACCCTCCTGGCTGCCTCGACCTCGAGTCCAGCCGCCTCGTCGTCACCGAGCGCCCGACACGCATCGGCGATGAGCACGCGCACGCGTGCCGCCTCATACGGTGCGTCAAGGCGTTCCCAGAGGCTGAACGCGCGACGGAGCGGATCGAGCGCCGCGTGCGGGCGGCCTTCGGCGATGGCGATCGCGCCGTCGGCCTGCGCGACCACTGCGCGCAGCAGGTCGGTGTCGCACGCGTTCGCCAGTTCGCGTAGTTGATCGCGGGCGCGTCGGGCTTCCTCGAGATCGCCGCTCGCAAGCATGATCTCGAACTGCGCCGGCAGGACTCCGGCGCGTCGCAGGCGACGTTGCGGAAACACCGACAGATTCTCGTCGCTGGCGCCACTCATCAGCCGGCGGATTGCCTTATTGCCAGCGTCGGCGCGTCCCTGTGCCAGCCGCAGCAGTGCGAGCCCAGGTTGAGGCTCGAAGCCGAGTTCGCTCGCGGCGCGATAGGCGTCCTCCGCCTTCTCGAACTCGCCACGCAGACGATGGATCTCGGCTTGTTGGTACAGCGCAGCGCCAGGCGGCTTGCGATCGGCGCGTTGGGCTCGTTCGCACGCACGGCGAGCTTCCGCCAAGGCCTCCGCCCACGCCCCCTGCAGTTGCATGATCTCGGCTCGATGCACCAGGCACGTACCGGTGAATGCGGCCATCTCCGGCTGCTGCTCACAAAAGCGGGAAAACGCGGAGATCCACTCGCCGGCGCGCTCGAGCGCGTAGACCTGGCGACACGTGTCAATCACGCTGCAATACATCAACCCCGTCATGATCGGACCCAGCTCACCTCGAACGACGGCGAGCATGGTCTCATCCAGGCACTTCAGGCCGCCCACCACGTCGCCCTGCTGGATGAGTGCGCGGCCTTGCGCGTGGCGGGCTGCTGCCGTGAGGTCGGTGTCGCGACACGATTCTCCGATCGCGGCGGCGCGACCGGCGGTCGTGAACGCCTCGCCCTCGCGACCGTCCCGTAGCTGCTGCTCCGCGACTGCAATGGACAGGTAGCCTGCCTCGGCGCAGTCCCGATCCTCGACGAGTCGTTGTCCTCGTGCGGTCCAGGCGTTCGATTGCCCGGCATCTCCCCGCAGCAGGAACGTCAGGGCAAGCCAAAACGCACAGCGCGCGGCCCGCGGCCGGTCGCCGGAGGCGACATGGACACCATAGAGACGCGCGACGATGTGCTGAAACTCGAGGTCGCGACCCATGAGATAGGCGGCGGTCGCCAGGCGGTCGAGATCGTCCACGTCGAGTGCGGCTGTGTGATCGGCGCGCAGCAGAGCGTGGTAGGCGTCCGCCCAGGCGCGATGCGCGTAACACTCCCGGCCGTGCTCAAGATGATCCATCTCAATCACGCAACTACCAGTTCAGGAACAGCCCCAGCTCCTCGAGGAATCGAGGCCAGGCAGGTTCCTCCTCCAGCATCAGATGATTGGCGCTTGGCAGCGAGACATACTGCGCACCCGGGATCGCGGCCGCGAGCAGGCGACCATCCTCCGGCAGCACTGCGCGGTCACGGTCGCAGTGGATGACCAGTGTCGGTGTCTTCACCTGCGACAAGAGAGGTCGGACGTCGATGTCGTCGTCGTGCTCCATGAGGCGCGCCGCGTTTTCAGGCGATGTCGAGACGCGCTGCAGTTCGTCGAGCCACTGCTCATGCTCCGCTGTAGCCTCGGGGATGAATCGACACGTGAACACGTTGCAGAACGCCGGGTTGTTGAGGCCCCATCCGAGGCGCATCAGGCTCACCAGTGCTCGCCGTGCCTCGAGCTCATGGGGCTTCCCGACGTGGTTCAGCCCCGCCGCGAACGCGCCGTAGAGAATCAGGTGCGTCACCCGGTCGGGATGTTTCGCGGCATATGCGATGGCGATCGGACCGCCGCGAGAGATCCCCAGGAGCGGAAATCGATCGAGGCCGGCCGCGTCCACCACGGTCTCGAGATCGCGAACCCATGTATCGAAGCTCACGGCGGGAACATCACGCTGGGACATGCCGTTGCCACGTTCGTCGTAGCGCACGAGGCGGTGGTGACGTGAGAGCGCGGCGTACCAGTGCCGCCAGATCGGGCTGCCCCATTCGAAATCCAGATGCGTCAGCCAATTCGACGCCTTCACCAGCGGCGACCCGGTGCCCGTGGTGGCATACGCGAGGCGAACCCCGTCGTCGGTCGTGCAGTACCGGATTTCCTGCCGCGCCTTCGCCGCTGAAACGATGGCAGCCGACGTATGTGGGGCCGCAGCTTCGACGGGTGCGGCGAATCGATAGCCCACGCGGGGCACCGTCTCGATGTAGTGCTGTCCCGTCGCTCGATCGCCCAGCGCCTTCCGAAGCACCGACACGTTGTGATTCAGGTTGCTTTCCTCGATGCTCGTCTCGGGCCAGACGGTGTCGAGCAGCTCCTGCTTGGTGACCAGCCGGCCGGCATTCTCGACCAGCACCCGAAGCGTGTCGAACACTTTGAGACGCAACGGAATTACGACGGCGCCACGCGATAATCGTCGTTCGCCGACATCGAGCTGAAACGGCCCGAATCGATACGCGCCTCTGCTCCCGTTCTCGGCCACGATCACACCTCGAGAAAGTTTCAGGAATGCTCCAGCGGGGCCGCAGCCATCAGGATGCCACACACTGACGCTAGCCTGTACGATGGCCATGCTCGAGCGTTTGTTCTCAGCGCAACTGGGTACGATCGAACAGCCAGATGTCACTGAATAGGCTGCTCCATAGAATGGCCCTGGGTGCGGCACTCGCGTGTTGCAGTTCCTGCGCGGTCGCAACGACAGCTCATGCTGATCGCTTCGATCGCACCGTCACCGTTCAGGAGTCGGTGACCGCGACCTTACTTCACGGCAAGCATCTGGAGCTGCACATCGCCGCGCCCGCCCATCTGGTACATCGCGACGTGCTGGTCGTGTACGCCAGCGGCGACGGCGGCTGGTTCGGCGCCGCCGTCGATCAATGGCGGAAGATCGCACGCGCCGGCTATGCGACGGTGGGCTTCAGTTCGCGCTCATTTCTCCGGATCGAACGTCCGCCAGGGGCCGCGTTGAACACCGCGCGACTCGCGAGTGAGTACGAGCTCATCGTGCAGGATGCGCGGCGGGTGCTCGGATGGCAGGACGGAACCAAGGTGATCCTCGCGGGCTGGTCCAGGGGCGCGGCTTTCTCGGTGCTCGCAGGGAGTGAGCCCGTCTTCCGCGACAGTCTCGCGGGTGTCGTGGCGATCGGGCTCGCAGAAGGGGAGAACCTCACCGTCGACGACACCGACGACACCGATGAGGGAAGCGCTCACGAGGAGCCACGCCACTGGCTGTTCGATACCTATGCGCGGCTGCTGCAGTTGCCGGCACCCTGTGCAGTCATCCAGGCGACCGGTGACAACTACTTTCGCGCGGCACGCGCGCGACAGCGCTTCGGTCCCGACACCGCCACGCGGCGCTTCTATCAGGTCGAGGCGAAGAACCACCGCTTCTCGGGGGGATCGGCCGCCTTCGACGTGGCGTTGGGGGAGGTGCTGATGTGGCTTTCATCGACCACATCGACACCGTGAACAGGCGGGCGGGATTCGAGACCCGCCGTCGACGATCTCAACACCGGCAGACGACGACACTCACGGGCGCCGTGGCCGCAGAGAGGCCGGGGTGGACTGCTCGGCCCTGGCTCGCATCGTTCGCTGAAGGAGCGAATCGTTGAGAAACGCGCCAAAGACGGCGAAGCGATCGCCGATCGAACGCACGATTTCGATCGCGGACGCGCGATTGGGTTGGCCGCGCGCGAAGTCTTCAGCGGACGCGCTGATGCCCTTCGACAACGACTGAAGACGATCGGTCGAGAGCGGATGCGTCGCGCGCCTGGCGAGATAGGCGTGCCAGGCCGCGTCCGATGGAAAGTCCGCTCGGTTCTCGAAGTAATAGACGGCGCTCTGAAAGAAGATCATCGCGCCCATCGGGATCGTCGCCGTGCGGCGCATCAGATCGAGACCGAACTGATCCGCCTGTTTCTCGTTCGCCTGCGACACCGCGACCGACGCGCCGTCGTAGCCGGCATGTTGATAACGGATGTGCCCGAGCTCGTGGCCGAGAATGAACGCGTAGCCGGTGTTGCGGAACCGCAGCGACAGATCGTTGACCCGTGGATCGCTCGTCGCGTCGACAGGAATGCCCAGTGCCTCGAGCGGCGCTGGATAACGGCCACCAAACGCACGCACATCTTTGTACTTCAGCATCGTCACGTATTCTTCAACCGTCTCGAGCCGGTATCCCTTCACCTGCAGCCACGCATACGCGATACAGAGATCCTCGAAGAACAACAACGAGATTGCCGGCATGGTGACGACGCGACTCCTGGATTCGGAGTAGTACCCGAGCACTGGATCGCCGTCGAGCGGCGTCTGAATGCGTACTCCCGACAACGCACGCTGTTCATCGGGCGCGAGGGTCGGTCTGAACGCCTTGACGTAGATTTCGTTGACCCGTGACTCGAGGCGAGCTTTCTCTCGCGCCACCTTGGCCGAGTCGTACATGTTCGACACGTTTTGGCCGCGCACCGGCGACACGACGAGCGTGACCGCCAGAGCCGTGACGGCAAGGCATGCAAACCGTTGGAGCTGGAAGCGACTCACGACGTCACCGCGGGCACTGTGCCGGGCCTTGTCGCACGACGGAGATTCCACCATCGCCCAGCGAGACGCGACCGTTCGGCGTGACGTTGACCGCGACGATGTTCGGTTGGCCTGAGATCGAGACGTACTTCAAGATCATCCGACCCTGAAGGGATCCGATCGTCCACGTGCCCTGATCGGTGAATCGATTCACCTGCTCGTTGTCGAGGACCGTGTGCTTCCGGCTCTCGCCGAACGTGATGTATCGGCCCGATCGACAGAAATGCACCTGCAGCGTGAAGAAGGTCCCATACACCGGTCCCCCTTCGCGGTAGGTGACGAGCATCTGCTGCCCGTTGAAAAACTCCCTGACGTTCGCTTCCGTCGCACTCTGTGCGGCAGCTGCGCTTGCGAGAGACACACCGAGAAGGAGCGCACAGGCAATCGTGAGGGACACGGCATCCTCCTCCGTGATTAACGCCGTCGCGGGCACATCCGAACACGCTTGCGTCGTACCCGGGCCGCGACTAGAGTGGCGCACATCGCCATGACTCGAGGGATGCGCACGATCATCGTGACAGCGCTCGCCTCGATCCTCGTCGTGCTCATCGCGTCAGTGCTGTTCTTTCCCGCCGGTGACTCTCCGGGCGTCGACCTGCCGCCGACAATCGGACCGTCTGACCAGCCCAAGACCGTCCCACCAACCTCGACTCCGGAAACTGGCACGCGCAGTGGCGGCACCGGCTTCGGTCGCGGCGGCCGTGGCGATCCTCCGGACCCTGCGCCGATCGCCGATCGATTCGCCGAAATCGATGAGGCGCTCGGACGTCTCGTCACCGGTCAGGTCGCGTTCAACAGTCCGGATCGGATGCGACTTGGTGAGACTCGCACGGTCGCTCTGGTCGCATCGCCAGAGATGGACGCCTCGACGCTCTCGAGTGAACTGCGCCAGCGGATTGGTGGTACCGACCCGATCGCGGTCGACACGTTGCAGATCGCTCCGGTCATGGAAGCACAGCTCGAAGGAGCCTCGGCGTTTGCGATCACGGCGTTGACTCCGCTCCGGCAGCCGGTGAGCCGTGCCCCACCAACGGAATGGCGCTGGAGCGTGCGCGCCAACGAAACCGGCACCCACCCACTTCATCTCACGATCAACGCCATCATCACAGTCGCCGGCGAGCCGTACCAGCGCTCGATCGATGTGCTCGATCGCAGCATCCGCGTGGAGATCTCCTCGTCTCAGCGGATCGGGATGTTCCTCGAGACCAACTGGCAGTGGCTCCTTGGTACGATCGCCATTCCGCTGGGAGTCTGGCTCTGGAGTGAGCGCACGAAAAAAGGCAGGAAGCCGCGCCGACGGCGCTAGCGATTCGTCGCAAGCTGTCGGACTGCCGAGTGGCTGTTCATTCCTTACTGCGCACCGCCCGTTCGATCGCCGCGAGCAGGTCTTCACTCGAGAGCGGCTTCCGCAGAAACGCCACGATACCAGTGGCCGTGTAGTGCGCCAGCAACTCGGGCGTGTCGTCCGCGGTGAACACGATGGTCGGGATGTTGATCCCCTTCGCCACCAGATGACGCTGCAGCTCTGAACCGGTCATCTCTGGCATGTGCGCGTCGAGCAGAAGGCAATCGGCCCGGGACGCGCCGTCCTCGAGCGCCGAGAGGAACTCGCGGCCAGAGGCATACGTCGTCGCGTGAAGGCCGAACACCGTGCAGAGACGCTTCAGGCTGACACGCACCGAGGCATCGTCATCGACGATCGCGATGGAGGGCTGGACGACTGCGCTCGATGTCGGAGCGCTCATGTATCTCGCATCGTCGCTAACACCGGCAGCGTCGTGCCGTCGCCGCTCGCAACCGGAAGCACGCAGTGCATCGTCGCACCGCCCCCGTGATTGTTCTGTCCCCACAGGCGGCCACCGTGCGCGGCGACGATCGTGCGCGAGATCGACAGCCCGAGGCCGAGCCCGTCCGGTTTGGACGTCACGAACGGTTCGAAGAGGCGGTCGATCAGCTCGGGCGCGATGCCAGTTCCGTTGTCGCGTATCGCCAGGTGCACACGACCGGGCGCGTCGACATCGGCGGTCAGCACGAGCCGTCGACCTGACTCCGCTGCGGCGCCCATGGCTTCGCAGGCGTTCAAAATCAGATTCAACATCACCTGCTGCAGCTGCACCTTGTCTCCCCAGAGCGGGGGCAGCGCCGGGTTGATGTCCGTCACGACCTCGACGCGACGCGTGATCAGCTCGGTGCGGGCCAGTTCCAGCACGTCGTCGATCAGGGATCTGATGGCGATGTGCTGAAGCCGCCGATCTCCGCGCTTGAGCAGGCCCCGCAGGCGCTGGATCATCGCCGCGGCACGCTGGTCGTCTGCGATGATGTCCTGCAGGATGTCGCCGAGGTAGTCCAGGTCAGGCGGATCATGGCGAATGACGTGTCGTGCGGTTTCGGCGTTGCTGAGGATCGCCGTCAACGGCTGGTTCAACTCGTGCGCGAACGCACCCGACAGCTGGCCCAGCACAGAGACGCGCGCCAGATGCGAGAGCTCGCGTCGCTGTTGCTCGATCTCGACCCGCGCCTGACGACGCGCGGTGACATTGGCGCGCGTGACGACCGCACCGCCATCCGCCCGCTCCAACGCCTCGATGCTCTTCGCGTACGTCTCCCGGTGATCGCCGCGAGTCTGGTCGTACTCGATCTCGAATCGCCGCCTCGCACGACTCAGCACGCTTCTCACGCCGCCGCCCACCTCCGCGGCGATCGCATCTCCACGATCGGCGCCCGACTGGCAGGTGGCGATGTAGTCGTCGCCGGGAAGGACGCGGTGAAAAGAGTGCACGTCCGAGGTCTCTGCGAAGCGGCGCCATGACTCGTTGACCTCGATCACGATGCCGCGTGCATCGAGAATCGCGATCTGATCCTGCAGCGAGGCGAGGAGTGCATGGTGGAGTTGAGCGACGCTGTGACGCGCAGTTGCGATCGCCGCCAGCCATAACACGGGCGCCGCGGTGAACAGGACGAATATCTGCAGCGCAAGGATGCTTTCGTCGAGCGAACCGAAAAGAGAGTCCGTGCCGCGGTCGATATTCCAGATCACGGAATAGGCGATCCACGTCAGGCTCGCGCTGGCACCACCCGGGCCAAAGCGCAGCGCCGCCCAGATCAAGACCGGCAAGGGAGCGGACAGCAGCAGAACGAGCGTCGGCCATTTGAAGCCCGGTGTGAACGCAAGCGCGCAGGTCGCAGCCAACGCGATCATCAACAGCAGCGCTTCGATCACGCGTGACCGATCCGCATGCCAGGGACTGATGCCCACGACGTACGCGAATCCGATAATGGCAGCAGGCAGGGCCGCCAGACCTGTCAGCGCGTTCGACACGAACCATGTGGTCCACGGCTGCCAGTATGTGGACGCGGCTCCATGCAGCACGACATTCGCGGCGCCGATCGTTGCGCCGACGGCGGGAGCCGCGACCACCGCGCTCACGATGAAGAGGGTGAGGGATCGCGCGCTATCGAGATGCGGCGGATTTCCGACCAGCCGGTTCAGCAGGAGTGCTGCGACAAGCGCCCGCGCGATGTTGGCCGCATCGGCAAACACGACCCAGGAAAGAGTCCATTGGGGCCAGTGCGTGACGAAATGCGCGGCCGAAGCGATGAGGAGGTACCAGATCCAGTCGCGGCGGCGCGAAACCACGAGCGCAGCCGTGAGGAACGCATAGGGCGAATACAGCACAGCGGTTCCGATCTCCGGATACCGCAGCATTGCGCTCGTTTCGTTTCCAAGAAGAGCGAGCGGGGCAAAGACGATCAATCCCCTGGCAAGGCCACGAAGCTGCGTTCCCACTCCTGATGCTCCACGCCCCATCGAGACACGCCCCGATCGAGACGCGCCCGATCATACGCCGGACGCTCAAAGAGGGTTCGGCTGCATTCGACGTGGCTCAGGCCGAGGCCTTCGACTTCGCCCTGGGAAGCCGGGCACTACGTCGGTGTCAACGGGTGCCTTTCGACTTCGCTTCCTCGCGACGCCATGCGTAGTAGCCGTCGAACGCTTTAATCTGCGCCATGTTCGGCAACGGCCGTGCACCCGACTTCGTGTCGAAGATCATCGCGTTCTGGGCAGTCGTCGTGAACGCCGGCCACATCGGAAGACCAGCGGCATTCGGATCGGCACTCTTCGCGAAGTTCGTCCAGTAGCTGCTCATCAGCTCCGACATCGCCGTGTCTTCGGGCCGCGGTGGTCCGGAAGGTCCAATCACGCCTGCAGGCACAGCAAGCGTTCTGAAGACGTAGGCGATCTCCGAACCGTGATTCGATCCACCCGGCGACTGCGGCGTTCGATGATCGAAGTAGTAGACGTACGCCTTGCCTTTGCCTTTCTGCGACTGCAGCATCGCCCAGGCCCACGTCGGCCACGCGAACGCCGACTCGCGGAAGATGTCCTTGCCAGCTTTGGCAGCGTCCGCGTCGGTCGCATGTGGATAGGCCGCAAGCAGCGCGTTCGCGCTCTTTCCGTAGCCCTCGCGGATCAGCGCGTCGAATCGCGCCGACGTCATGCCAGGCTGCGCGAAGAGCGCACCCTCATCGGAGTTGGTCCCGATCAGCACCGGTGTGTCGTTGAAGCGCCCGGCCTGATACAACTCGTACTGATCGCCGGGCAGTACATCGCCATCGAATACCGGCCAGAAGCTCGCCTGCAGACCGGGCCCGACCGCCGCCTGCACTGTTTCGGCGGGGACGGCTCGTGCCGCTTTCGGATCACTCGCACCGAGCTTTGCGAAGAATGCCTGGCCCGCCGACTCCGCGCCTTTGAGCGACAGCATGTTCACGCCGCCTTCGGTTCCCACTCGCGCTGGACCGAAATTGCCGCCGCTCTCCGAGATGGCGCGATGAAACAGTCCCTTCGCCGCGGGTGATGCCGCCAGCATGCTGACCGCGATGCCGCCGGCAGATTCGCCAAAGATCGTGACGCGACCGGGGTCGCCGCCAAACTTCGCGATGTTGGCCTTCACCCACTGAAGTCCCGCGATCATGTCCTGCAGACCGTAGTTGCCCGAGCCCTTCCCGCTCTCCTTACTGAGCTCGGGATGCGCGAGAAATCCAAATGCGCCGAGCCGGTATGCCACGCTCACGAGCACCACGCCCTTTTCGGCGAGGCGCGTGCCGTCATAGGACGGAATGCTGGTCTGGCCGCCGACGAAACCACCGCCGTAGATCCACACCATGACCGGAATCTTCTCGCCCGCGGTCTTCGCCGGCGTCCACACATTGAGGTAAAGGCAGTCCTCGCTCATGCCGGCAGGCGCGCCGAAGATCTTCGCGAACGCTGCGTCCTGCATGCAGCTCACGGCAAACGTCGTCGCCTGTTTCACACCGGTCCACGACTGGATCGGCTGCGGCGCTTTCCATCGCAGCGCGCCGACGGGCGGTGCCGCGAACGGGATGCCCTTGAAGGAGGCGATACCGTTGGTGGACGTGCCAGCCACGCGGCCTCCTGTCACATCGGCTTCCTTGATCTGGGCGCTCGCGATCGAGGCGCACACCAGCACGACCACACTGCAAGCCACAACGACGGCATGCTTCTTCACGACATCACCTCTCGTCAGAAGCCCATTCTCGACAATGGCGGGAGTATACGCCAGCGATCCCCACAGTTGACGCGCTCGTCGCGGCCTGGACATTGCACCCTCCAGCTGAAGCCGGACGCTACGCACGAGTCCGGTCCGGCTTGGAGGAACCATGGGCGCTCGACTGTTGATTGTCGTGTTCGTGGCACTCGCATCGATGCCGTCGCTGGCCAGCGCGCAGCAAGGGAAGGATGCCAACGTCTACCAATGGAACGGCAGCCGATGGATGCCCTTCAACGGGTACGGCATCCGGCTCAGCGTCGGGCCCGATGGACAGCCGTGGGTCGTCAATTCGAGCCACGAAATCTTTCGGGCGATGAACGGCGCGTTCCAGAAACTTCCGGGTGAAGCCAAGGACATCGGCGTCGGCGGCGATGGCAGCGCGTGGATCATCGGCACCGATGATCAGGTCTATCGATGGAATCAGAACAACTGGCAGAAGATGCCAGGCAGCGGCATCGCGATCAGCGTCGACCCGTCCGGCTCGCCCTGGGTCATCGGCGCCGACCAGCAGATCTATCGCTGGGTCAACAGTCAGTTCACGCTGCAGCAGGGGAAGGCGATCGACATCGCCGCCGGAAGCAACGTGTGGATCATCGGCACCGATAACACCGTCTACCAGCTGCAAGGCAACGACTGGAAGCCGATGGGCGGTGTCGGCGTCCGCATCAGCGCCGGCGCACCCGGCACGGCGTGGATCGTCAACGATTTCGGGCAGATCTTTCGCTTTGAGAATGGATCGTTCGTGAGGGTGCCCGGCAACGCCGAGGACATCGCCGTCAATGCGGCCGGTCAGGCCTTCATGGTCGGCGCGCGCGCGGGCGGCCGCGGACAGCAGCCGCGACGACAGTGAGTAAGGGGTCGCTCTGATCTCGTGTGCGGATCGAATCGCGACGCCCATGGCGGCGTCGCGACCTCGAAACCTGGAGGCTCGTGCCACACTGAAACCATGAGCGTCGCTCGGCAGACCTGATGGCCGTGACGCGAGAACGCGTACGAACACCACATTCCCGCAGTCGACGCGCTGCGCTATTCGATTACGTTCCGAACGGCGCGCACGCGTGAGACATGACACGCGCACGCGTGGATGTGCGCGCGCCGGTCGCGAGCAGCGGTCCAATCACGGTCATTGAATACCGTCGTTGCCGTTGCCGTGGTCAGGGTGGTGGTCGACACGTACGCAGACATCCCGGTCAGGAAGTGGACTCGCGCGTCACGTCGCGCGCGGGCTTGTCTTCGCGCAGACCGACATACGTCGTGTGCCGGAGGTGATTGTCCGGGGTCCACTCGACGAACTCGAACTGTCCCACCAGCACGGGCTCGACCCAGCGGCAGTCGACCATCTTTGCCTCGGTCAGTCCCTGACCCCATCGTCCACCTTTGGCCTCAGGGAGATTCACGAAGGGGCAGTCGGGGATCTCGAGTGTTCGAAGTTTCTCGAACAGCTGTTCGCGGACGCGTGGGGTGAAGCCGTTGCGCGTGCGTGAGACGTAGATGAGGCGGTCGCCCTCGTAGCAGCCGATGATGAGCGCATCGAACGTCGTCGTGCCGAGCGTGTACCCGCCGATCACGAACTCTTGTCCCTGATTGATGCGCATCTTCCGCCACGCACCCGACCGGAGACCCGACTCGTACGTGCTGTCGCGACGCTTCGCGACCAGACCTTCTAACCCTTGTGCCTTGACCGCGTGCATCAACTCGCGCAACGTCGTGTTGAGCTCGCCGGGATAGCGTACAGGTTCCGCGAGGGTCGGCAATACATCCCGCTCCAACAGCGTCCGGCGCTCGTCGAGCGTTCGCCCGGTTACGTCGCGACCCTTCAGCACCATCACGTCGAAGACGTAGTAGAGCACCTCTGCGCCTGCCGTATTGTTCTGCAACGCGTTGAACGAGGGATGTCCCCGCTCGTCGAGCGCGACGAGCTCCCCGTCGATCACGGTCTCGTTCGGCATCTTCGCCAGACCGCGGACAACCGCGGGATAACGAGGGTTGAAGTCGTTGTCGTTGCGCGAACGCAGATGGACTTCGCCGCCCGACTTGAATGCGATCGCCCGGTAGCCGTCGAGTTTGAGCTGATACGACCAGCGTCGCGGTTCGTCGGGAAGGCTGTTCTGACGAATGAGCAGCATCGGTTCGACGAACGCCGCTTTGACGCGCGTCGGGGGGTCGGCAGTCATTTTCGTGTGCGGTCTCTGGAAAATGACTCCCGACCCCCCAAACTCCGCGGAAGCCACGCCACTGCGTCCTGGCGTTTGACGAAATGGAGGAGGGGCCGGCCCGAGATCGTCAGTCCACTCGCCTCCGCCATCGTGTTCTTCGTGAGCTCGGCTTCCGCCGGCTGCAACACCCATGGCGGGTGATGAATTTCGAGGCAGAACGGGATGCCACTGCGGTCGACGTGGTAAAGACAGTACCGCTCCGTGAGGAAATACTCGAGTGTGCCCTCGGCAGGCGTGAACGGGGCGCCGATGGGGGCGTACATGCCATGGAACTCAGGGTGGCCGTCGGGCTCGCGTGCGCTGCGGTACTCCACTGCATTCGCGCGGCGCTCCACTGTCATCGACGCGGTGTGATACGGCAGATTCAGCAGCGTTCTCGCCGCCTGAACCGCAACCACGCTCCCCGCATCCAGGCTGAAGAAATACACACCCGGTCGGTCGCCGACGCGCACATACGTTCGTACATTGAGTTCAGGAAACTCGGACACCCATGGCAGTGACGGCACCCCACGCGGACCGACGTTCGTCATTTCGAACGGGACGACAGCGACCCACGCTTCTCCATTGAACAGGTCCAGCTCGAACGAAGCGGGAATCTTTTCGCGCAGCGTCGACGCATCGACTGTCCAATGCGCGAACAGCAAATCGTTCCACGTCTGCGTCATCACCCACGGCCGCTCGGGCAGCGTCCATGGCCGATGCGCGACCTCGTCGAGGATCGACGAGTCGAAGTCGTTGTGCGCCATCTGACACGAACGCCCCGGCACGTGTCAGTCCTGTGCCTGCATGAGGTACGTTCGAAGAAATGTTACTGCCGCTCTCCGTGCTCCTGAGTTTCCGTTGCAACACCAGTCGCGAGAAAGCTGAGTGTGTCCCACCGTAACGATCAGCAAAGACCCGCCGTCGAATTAAGGTCCGAGAATTGCAGCGTCAGGGATCGATGCACACGGGGAAGGGATTCGAACGTCGACATCACGCTCGCGGCAAGCCGCCGGCCGAGCCGTCTCGCACGCACCTCGTGTCGACGATTGTCGGGGCCTACCGGGAGATGCCTGGGCTGTCGCTGCACCTGCCGCAAGCGGCTCGACTGTTCGGCATCCGGACGGTTACCTGTCAGGTCGTGCTCGATCATCTCGTGTCGGATGGTCAGCTCCGTAGAACACCTGATGGGCAGTACAGACTGAGGTAGGTTTTTTTCTGCGTCGTCTGATCTATTCGGATCCGCATAGCACAACCCACGGCCATCGTTCGGTGAGCTGCGCCAGTGGCGCGTTCGCCGGGCGGTCGAGCACGATCGCCTGATCGGTGAACAGATTCCTCCACTCGCGCACGCGCGACGGCACGCGGAGCTCAGTACTTCCCCAGAACGTCGCCCCTGCCGGCCAGCCGGCGGCCACCGCCGATGGCTCGACGAGTCGTGGCACCGCGACGACGACGTGCGTTCCGCCATGCGTACGACGGAAGGCGACGAGTGCCGCCGCGCGATCGCCGCGCGCGCGGAGCGGCACATACCCCGCGTTCGCCATCATCGATCGGTGATCGCGTCGAAAACGCAGAAGCCGCGCGGTCACGTACGGCTTCAGATCACCAGAAAGCCCTTCGCCGGTCGATGTCCCGAGGAGATCTGACGGAGGCCGACCCTCCGACAGCAGTCGTCGCACGATCGCGAATCGCGCGACGAAATCCACCGGCTGGCGATTGTCCGGATCGGTCAGGACGAGGGCCCACGATTCGTCGCCCTGATAGATGTCGGGAACGCCCGGCATCAGGCACTTCAGCACGAGCTGCGATATCGAATGACAGACGCTGAGCGGCAGAGTACGCCGCACCATCGCGCGCAGCGAGGTGCGGAACTCCGCAGCGCATCCGTCCGTCAGCACGCCTCTCACGAAGGCGTCGACTGCTGCCTCGTACTCGTCGTTGATCCGTACCCAGCTCGTGTGCACCTGCGCCTCGCGCACGGCCTTCCGCATGTAGGTCGACACTCGCTCGACGAGCGCCGGAGCGGCTGGGCCTCCACCGTCGAGGTCGTCAGGCGGCCACGCCCCGATGAGAATCTGGTAGACGCGGTACTCGTCGTTGATGTCGACGACCGGGCCTTTGGGCGTCAGCTGACGGAACGACCCGTTCAACCCGCGCCACACCTGCACGCTCGCGATCCACTCGTGCGCGCAGGCGCTGATCGACGCGATTCTGATCCGGGCATCTTCGCCAAGCTTGGTGTCGTGCGTGGATGTCGCCGTGTGCGCGTGCGGCCAGTGGCGCGCCCGCGTCTCGTTGAAGTGGTGAAATTCCGGCAGCGTCCCGGAGACGCCGCCCGGATCGCCGCCGACCTCGTTCAAGGCGAGCAGCGTGTTGTCCCGATAGTAGGCGGTGTCTTCGATGCCCTTCGCCTGCACGCCGGTCGTGTATTGCTCCAGTCTCCTGACCACGGCGCGGCCCGCAGCCTTCAACGCCGGATCGAGATCGGCCGATTCGAGCAGCAACGAGCGCAGAAAGCTCAATGCGGTCGGATCCATGGACTGGTTTCGACGGATTGCCGAGGAAAACGCCTGCTCGATCGCCTCTCGATCGCCAGGCTGTTCGCCGTCGTGGCCCAGGTAGGTTCTGTAGACCGGCAGACTCGCGATGAACTCGACGAGCGCCGTTGACAGCGCGTTCATCGTGATGTCCCGCGTCGTCCACGACGCGTCGGCGACCCGCTTGAGCGCGTGCACGAGCAGCGTGAGGCCGCTTCGCAGCGTGCGCAGAGAGACGAGGCGCTTGCTGTCATAGGCCACATCCCGAAAGTTCGTGTGGTCGTCAACGAGCTTTTGATAGTAGTGTCGCAGCGTCCGGACGCCACGCCCGCTGACGAACAAACGGTTCAACACGTTCAGCGCGTCGTATCCGGTCGTGCCATCGACCGGCCATGTCGTGTCGAGTGTCTCGGTGCGGCCCAGAATCTTCTCCACGACGATCCACATCCGCGCGTGGGCGGCCTCTTCGGCTCGTACCCGCAGCCGCTGCAGGTAGGTCGCGGGTTCGAGCAGGCCGTCGACGTGATCGATGCGAAGGCCGTGAACGACGTCCTCGTGAACCAGTTGCAGCACCAGACGATGGCTGCCGTTGAAGACCTCCTCTTCTTCGGGGCGAATCGCGATCAACTCGTTGATGTCGAAAAATCTGCGGTAGTTGATCTCGTCGTTCGCGGCTCGCCAGAACGCGAGGCGATAGTGTTGCGCCTCCAGTACCGCATGGATGCGTTGGGGATCGGCGTTGATATCCGCGATCTCCTGGTCCGGAAGCGCCGGATCGACGGTGCCGCCCGCCAACGGGAGATTGAGCCCTCCGCAGCGAACGCGGATGCCGTCGGCCGCTCGTTCGAGCCCCACGTGCCCCTGCAGCAGCGCCGCGCCGTACGGTTGGTCGAGGACCGGCAGCAGAACCTTGTTGCGAATCAAGCCGGTCAGCGGCCGCCAGTCGACGTCGAAGTAGATCGAGGCCGGACTCGATGGACCGTCGCCGAGCACCTGCCGCCACAGCAGGTTGTGCACCGGATCGGCGGCCATGTGATTCGGCACGACGTCGAGCACGACGCCCATCGAATGCGCCCGTAGTGCGCGGCAGAGCTTCAGCCATCCGTCGCAACCGCCACGCTCGGGGTCGATCCTCGAATGATCGATGATGTCGTAGCCGTGCGTGCTTCCAGGTGTCGCGGCGCCGATCGGCGAGAGATAGACGTCGGTGATGCCCAACTCCGCGAGGTACGGAATCTGATTCGCTACATCTTCCAACGTGAAACTGGAGGAAAGCTGTACACGATACGTGCTCGCGGGCGGCAGGCGATCTGTTTGCATTGGTTTATATGCAACGCTCCTACCGTGCCACGGCATCAACCTTGTAGAGCAGTGAAGTCGTGCCGCCGAGCTTGCCAGATTGCCTCGAGGTCGTCCGGAGGCTTTCCCCGTCGGACGTCTCATGGGATACCTGGTCGACTCGTGAGTGGCTGGTGACGAACGGACTCGGCGGGTACGCCTCGGGAACGCTGGCAGGGCCCCCGACGCGTCGATACCACGCGCTGCTCGTCGCCGCGCTGCCGGCGCCGCTTGGACGTGTCTCGCTTCTGGCGAGCATCGATGCGTCCGCCGGGTGTTCACCTGATCTGCGTCGTCGATTGAACCAGCTCGGCGACTCGACTCCGCGCGCGCTCGTCGAGTTTCGATTGGAGGCAGGTCTCCCCGTCTGGCGCTACGAGCTGCCCGACGTCACCATCGAGCGTCGCCTCTTCATGCCGCACGAACAGAACACGGTGCTGTCGACCTACACCGTGCTTCGATCCGACGATCGCGTGCATCTCCGGCTTCGTCCGCAGTTTCAATTACGGCTGCCCGAGGCGCCGGTCGACACGCCGCTTCCGCCGACGCCATCGCTCGATGCGCATCCGGGACATGTCGAGATCACGCTCGATCCCGCCGTCGCCCCCGTACGACTCGCCTTGTCCGGCCGATCGGCGGCGCTGCACGTCGCGCCGGAAGAGACGCACGATGTGTACTACGCCCTCGAAGAGGAGCGCGGATATCCGTTTCGCGCATCCGCCTGGAGTCCGGGCTACTACGACGTCGAGATCGACGAAGGCGATCGCGCGACGCTCCTCGCGTCGACCGATTCGGTCGCGGCGATCGAAGCGCTCAGTCATGACGAGGCATGGAGAGCCGAGATCGAGCGGCGCACCCGCCTTCTGGTTGCGTCCGGTTGTTCCCCTGCGGACGGATTGTGCGCGGAGCTCGTCTTTGCGGCCGACCAGTTTCTGATTCAGCCGGCGGCTCGTACGGCAGACGAAGCGCGTCTTCGTGCGACGGGCGAACATGCGCGCTCGGTGATCGCCGGCTACCACTGGTTCACCGACTGGGGCCGCGACACGATGATCAGCCTCGAAGGGCTGACGCTTTCCACCGGACGACTCACTGAAGCCCGTGGCACGCTCCTGACCTTTGCCTATCACCTGCGCGACGGTCTCCTGCCGAATCTGTTCCCGGAAGGCAGCAAGGAAGGGCTGTATCACACCGCCGACGCGACGCTCTGGTTCTTCCACGCCATCGATCGCTACGTCAGCGTGTCGGGAGACTACGACACGCTTCGCGGGCTGCTGCCGCACCTCTCTGACGTCGTGAGTCACCACATGCGGGGCACGCGTTTCGGCATTCGGATGGACAGCGACGGGCTGATGACGCAGGGCGACCCGTCGCTCCCGTTGACATGGATGGACGCGAAAGTCGACGACTGGATCGTCACGCCGCGCCGCGGCAAGACCGTCGAGATCAACGCGCTCTGGTTCAACGCGCTCACGCTGCTCGCGGGCTGGTATCGGCAGTTCAATGAAGACGCGAGGGATCTGGAGCGGACGGCCGAACGCATCAAGACCGCATTCAACGAACGCTTCTGGTACGAACGCGGCGGCTATCTGTACGACATCGTCGACGGCGACAACGGAGACGACTCCTCGTGCCGTCCGAACCAGATTCTGTCGTTCGCCTTGCGGTATCCGGTCTTGAACGAGTCACGCTGGAGATCGGTCGTCGATGTCCTCAGGGCCCGGCTGCTGACACCGTTCGGACTGCGAACGCTCGACCCCGAGGATGCCCGGTTCAAGGCGCAGTATTTCGGTGACGTACGCGCCCGCGACGCTGCCTATCACCAGGGAACTGTCTGGGCGTGGCTGATCGGTCCGTTCATCGACGCCTGGCTTCGCGTGCATCCAGGCCGGGAAGACGAGGCTCGCGTCCTGCTGAGCGGATTCTCCGGTCACCTCAGTGAAGCCTGCGTCGGAACGATCAGCGAGATCTTCGATGGCAGGGAACCCTACACGCCGCGCGGCTGCGTCGCGCAGGCGTGGAGTGTGGCCGAAGTGCTGCGATGCATGAAACGCCTCGAGACGCATGATGCCCCGCGCGAATCTTACGCACACACTGACGCGTGACCGCGAGCTCGGCGCGTGCGTTGTCGAGGATGGCGTGGTGTTCACGGTGTGGGCGCCACGACAGACATCGCTCGCCGTGGTGCTGGACGACACGACCGAGTACGAGATGGAGCGCCTGGCCGATGGCTATTTCCGCCGCCACGTTCCGGGGATAGGTGCCGGCCGGCAGTACTGGTTCAAGCTGGCCGAAGGCGGCCGACCGGATCCGGCCTCGCGCTTTCAGCCCGCGGGCGTGTCAGGACCTTCGATGGTCGTGGACGCGACGGCGTTTCATTGGACCGACGATCAATGGTCGGGCACGGTCCGCGCTCACGGCCAGGTGATCTACGAACTGCACCTTGGCACCTTCACCGAACTGGGAACGTGGGCGGCCGCACAGGAACGACTGACCGACGTGGCGGCACTCGGGATCACCACCATCGAGGTCATGCCGATCGCCGAGTTCCCCGGCCGCTTCGGCTGGGGCTACGACGGCGTCTTCCTCTCCGCGCCGTTCCATCACTACGGGACGCCCGATGACGTCAGGCGCTTCGTCGATACCGCACATCGTCTCGGCCTCGCGGTGATCCTCGACGTTGTCTACAACCACACCGGGCCGGTCGGGAGCGTCCTGCACGAGTACAGCGACTGGTACTTCTCCGACCATGAAAGTGAATGGGGGCGCGGCTTCAACCTCGATGGCGATCACTCCGCACCGGTCCGACGCTTCCTCCGCGCGAATGTCGGCGTGTGGCTCGAGGAGTACCACTTCGATGGACTCAGGTTCGATGCCGTACATGCGATCGTCGATACCTCACCGGAGCACCTGATCGACGAGCTGACGAGGGCCGCCCGTGAGGCCTGCACGTCCAGGCGTTTGTATTTGGTGGCTGAGAACGAAGCACAGGACGCGTCGCTGTTGACGTCGGCGGCGAAAGGGCTCGCCGGCGTCGACAGCATCTGGAACGAGGACTGGCACCATTCGGCATTCGTCGCGCTGACCGGACGCCGGGAAGCGTATTTCATCGATTACGGAGGCACGGCGACCGAACTGGCCACGATGGCGCAGTGGAATCTCCTCTATCAGGGTCAGTGGTACTCGTGGCAGAAGAGGCGCCGAGGCACCGACGCGCGCCGCCTCCGTTCGTCGGCGTTCGTCGCCTTTCTCGAGAACCATGACCAGCTTGCCAACACAGGATTCGGCACTCGGCTGTATGACTCTGTGGACCAGGCGCTGTGGCGGGCGTTGACCGCCGTACTGCTCCTGGGACCGGCGGTTCCGATGCTGTTTCAGGGACAGGAACGCGCGGTGTCCGCGCCGTTCACGTACTTCGCCGATCACGAGGGACCTCTTGCCGAGGCGGTGCGGACCGGTCGACAGAAATTCCTGTCGCAGTTCCCCAGCCTGGCAGACCCGCAGGCGATCAATCGCATGCCGAAGCCGGACGACGAGGCCGCGTTTCGCGCGTGCCATATCACGTGGACCGACACGGTGCCGGGGGTGCACGCCTGGCGGCTTCACCTCGATCTCCTCGCGATCCGTCGGAACGATCCCGTGCTCTCTCTGATCGGCACACCGGAGGTACTCATCGCGAGCACGGCACCGACGTCAGCGGTGATGGTGCTGCGCTATCAGCATGACGAGGATGAACGACTGATCCTTCTCAATCTCGGGGCGCTCACGACGCTGGTCATGAACGATCCGCTGCTGGCAGCTCCGGCCGGCCACGACTGGACCCTGACGTGGTGCAGCGAGTCGGTCGACTACGGCGGAAGCGGCGTCGTCGAGTCATTCGGTGATGCCGCGTGGCGGCTGCAGGCGCACTGCGCCTGGCTGCTGCGAAACGTTCCCACGGAGCGTGCGACGTGACCTATGACGTGTGGCCTGGACAGCCGTATCCCCTGGGGGCGACGTACGACGGACAGGGTGTCAACTTCGCCATCTTCTCTGAAGTGGCGGAGCACGTGGAGTTGTGCCTCTTCGATGACGAGGGGCGCGAGACGCGCCTCACACTGCCGGAAACGACGGCGTTCTGCTGGCATGGATATGTGCCGGGGCTTCGGCCCGGACAGCGCTATGGCTTCCGCGTCTCCGGTCAGTGGGAGCCGAAGGAGGGCCTTCGCTGCAATCGATCGAAGCTGCTGCTCGATCCGTATGCGCGCGTGATGCAAGGCGATCTCGTCTACGAGCCGGCGATCTTCGGGCACGTGATCGGTCCCGACGGATCACCGCTCGATGCCGCGAACACGGCGGACAGCGCGCCGTTCGTTCCGCGAAGCGTCGTCACCGATCCGCACTTCGATTGGAACGGCGACACGCCGCCGAAGAGACCGCTCCACGAGACGATCATCTACGAACTCCACGTCAAGGGGTTCACGAAGCGGCACCACGGACTGCCCCCTGAAATCCGCGGTACCTTCGCCGGCCTCGCACACCCGTGTTCGATCAAATACCTCCAGGGCCTCGGGGTGACGGCCGTCGAGCTGATGCCGATCCATCATTTCGTTCACGACGGATTCCTGCTCAGTCGCGGCCTGCGGAACTACTGGGGCTACAACTCGATCGGCTACTTCGCCCCGCATGCGGAGTATGCGAGCCGGTCGACCGGCGCCGGCGCGATCGCCGAGTTCCGCGAGATGGTGAAGGCGCTGCATCGAGCCGGACTCGAAGTCATCCTCGACGTGGTCTACAACCACACCGCCGAAGGCAACGAGCGCGGGCCCACGCTCTGCTTCCGCGGCATCGACAATCGCGCGTACTACCGGCTGCCGCACGATCACCCCGAGTACTACACGGACTACACCGGCACCGGGAACAGCCTCAACATGCGCCACCCGAACGTGCTGCAGCTGATCATGGATTCCCTGCGCTACTGGGTGCTCGACATGCACGTCGACGGCTTCAGGTTCGACCTCGCGGCCACGCTCGCGCGCGAACTTCACGACGTCGATCGCCTGTCGGCCTTCTTCGATCTCATTCAGCAGGATTCCGTCCTGAGCCGCGTCAAGCTGATTGCGGAGCCGTGGGACGTCGGCGAGGGCGGCTATCACGTCGGCAACTTTCCGCCGCTCTGGAGCGAGTGGAACGGCAAGTATCGCGACTCGATCCGCGACTACTGGCGCGGCGCCGACGGCACGCTCGCCGAGTTCGCGTCGCGGCTCACCGGCAGCTCGGATCTCTACGCCGGCAACGGCCGTCGTCCGTATGCCAGCATCAACTTCGTCACCGCGCACGATGGGTTCACGCTCCGCGACCTCGTGTCCTACAACGAGAAGCACAACGAAGCCAACGGCGACGAGAACCGCGACGGCGAATCGCACAATCGCTCCTGGAACTGCGGCGTCGAAGGTGAGACCGACGACCAGGCGGTGCTCGCGCTGCGCGCCCGTCAGATGCGCAACTTCATGACGACACTGCTGCTGTCGCAGGGCGTGCCGATGATTCTCGGCGGTGACGAATGGGGACGCACGCAACGAGGCAACAACAACGCGTACTGCCAGGACAACGAGCTGACCTGGTTCGACTGGGACCATCAGGATCACGCGCTCCTCGCCTTCACGAAGCAGTTGATCGCTCTTCGCAAATCGCACCCGACCTTCATGCGACGTGGATGGTTCCAGGGACGGCCACTCCACGGCGCAGGCGTCGAGGACATCGCCTGGCTCACACCGCAGGGCACGCCCATGACCGACGAGGACTGGGCGGCCGGCTTCGCCAAGAGCCTGATGGTGTTCCTGAACGGCGCTGCGATCGCCGGGCGCGGGCCGCGGGGCGAGCGCATCGACGATGACAGCTTCTTGTTGCTGTTCAACGCCCATCACGAACGGCTGGAGTTCAGGTTGAGCTGCGTGGGCGGCGACCGACGCTGGTTCACATGCGTCGACACCGGGGGTATGCGACGGCGCAAGAAGGCGTTCGCGAGTGGCGACCGCGTCACCGTCGAGGCGCGTTCGATCCTGGCGCTCTCGGATCGCGGCTAACGACGCACGACGATCGCTCTTGCCGAATCCTCGCTGATCATCGGTTATGGCAGAACGGGTATCGTTATGCCATGACCCAACGACTTGCACTGCTGCCCATGCTCGTCCTGCTGCTGGCGACGGTTGCGTTGGCCCAGGACTGGCCGCAATGGCGCGGACCAGCGCGCGACGGTCAGATCGTCGGATTCAAGGAACCGTCGTCGTGGCCGCAGGCGCTGACCAAACGATGGAACGCCGATGTGGGCACCGGTTACGCCACGCCGCTCGTCGTCGGCGGTCGCATCTACATATTCACGCGACAGGGTGAGAACGAAGTGATGTCGGCGCTCGATGCCGGCTCTGCGAAGGTGATCTGGCGCACCAGCTATCCAGCGCCCTTCAAGATGAACCCGGCCACGGCGCCACACGGCCCCGGGCCGAAGTCGACGCCGGCGTTCGCGGCAAATCGGCTGTTCACTCTCGGCATCAGCGGCATCGTCACTGCCTTCGATGCGACCAACGGCCAGCGACTCTGGCAGAAGCCGGCGGGTCCAGTCGAGCCGCTGTATCACACGGGGATGTCACCGCTGGTTGCCGGCAACCTCGTGATCGTCCACGTCGGCGGACATGACAACGGTGCCCTCACGGCATTCGACGTCGCCACCGGTGCCGTGCGTTGGAGCTGGAACGGTGATGGACCCGCCTACGGATCGCCGTTGCTGTTCGAGCTGTCGGGTACGCCGCAAGTGGTGACGTTCACACAGAAGTACTTCGTCGGGGTCGCGCTCGAAAGCGGGAAGCTGCTCTGGCGACGACCGTTCACCACGCCGAGCACGACCACGAGCCAGACACCAATCCTGTACAAGGACACCGTGATCGAGATGGGACGCAACAACGGTGTGAGCGCCTTTCGAGCTGTCCCTGGCAAGGATGAATGGTCGACGAACAACGTGTGGCACACCGACGAGGTCTCGATGCACTTGAGCGACGCTGTTGCCGTCGACGGCATGCTCTTCGGCCTCTCGCATCTGAACAGCGGGCAGTACTTCGCCCTCGACCTCGACAACGGGCGCGTGCTCTGGAAGAGCGAACCCCGACAGGCGGCTCATGCGGCGATCGCGAGATCGGGCCGCACCATCTTCTCGCTCGAAGACGACAGCGAGCTGGTAATCATTCGGCTGAATAGAGAACGGTTCGAACCCGTCGCGCGATTCAAAGTTGCTGACACGGACACGTGGACGCAGCCGGTCGTCTCACGCAATCGAATCTTCGTCAAAGATGTGTCGACGCTGACGCTCTGGACTATCGGCTGAGCTCTGTAATCGAGAATTTCCCGGAGCTCCTAGCCCGAGTACAATCCCTTCCTCACGCGTACTCCTCACGCGTAGCAGCACATCCATCACTCCAGCATGGAATCGGTCAAACGCGGCTGTTCAAAGGGGAAGATCTATGCGTCGCACGATATTACTCACGCTCGTAGCAGTGTTTGCGTTGATTCTTGTCCGCGCTCAGGCAGTCACTGACGGAAAAGTCGATGGCAACGCCCATCCTGCTGTTGTGCTGTTACTGATGGAAGTTGGTGGGCAACCAGCGTTCAGGTGCAGTGGAACGTTGCTCTCGCCGACTGTGCTTTTGACGGCGGGTCACTGCGCAGACGACTTCCCTGATGCGCCGTTCACCGGAATGCGTGTGTTCACCGAGTCGGATGTCGAATCAGGCATCGGCAAAACCAATAACTATCCATTCGCGGGAGCCAACGCGGTGGAAGCGGTATCGTGGGCAGCACACCCACTCTTCGAAACGGGACCGTTCTTTCAGCATGACGTCGGCGTCGTCATCCTTGGGGGTGGCGGTGTTCAGTTGCCTGCGTCCCAGTACGGAAAGCTGCCGACCGTCAATCAATTCGATCAACTGAAGACGCGTCGCGGCCAGCAGGACGTCACGTTCACAGCGGTGGGCTACGGACTCCAGGAGAGTTTCCCTGATGCAGCACTGTTTCTGGCGACGAACACGAGAACCAGAATGTCGGCCACGCCGCGTCTGCTTCAGATCAACGTGCCTGGCTTTACGGGTCCGTTCTCGATGTTGCTCTCGAACAATCACAACACCGGGGGCACGTGCTTCGGTGATTCCGGTGGTCCGAATTTCGTCGGGTCCGGATCGTCCGAAACGAAAATCGTGGCTGCCGTCACATCGTTCGGGATCAACGGCAACTGCGCGGGAACCGGTGGGGTCTTCCGCATGGATCGGCAGGACGTCCTCGACTTCGTGCAGCTCTACTTGCCGTAGTTCGGCTCAGACGGGTCTGAAAACCGGACTTACTCGATGTGAGCGCGAGGTCTCGCTGCAGACCACGCGCTCACTCGCCCACCGCGACCATATCCGCTCTCATCCGATCTCATACCGCGATACCTGGCACCAAGGGTCGAGCTCGCAAAGAACATCGTTGCGAACGAGGAGGCTTTCGCGCATAGATCGCGAATCCCCCGTGGCGTGCGCGTCGACGCCGCCTCAGCTCTTCGTACGAGGTGACTCATGGTGGGAACGAACCGAACGATCGCGATTGCGACATGTGCCGTCATCACATTGGCCGGCACGCTGGGTGTGCGAGCGCAGGCTCCGACACAAGGCCACGCTGATCTGAACGGATATGAAGAAACGCCGACGATCTCGTCGCCGGCGAGCGGGACTCTCAATGTGCAGATCAGCGGGGATGGACAGTCACTCAGTTACACCCTCACGTACTCGGGCCTTGCGACCAATGTCCTCTTCGCGCACATTCACATCGGCCGGCCGGCGATCGCTGGCGGAATCATGGCGTTCCTCTGTACGAACGTTACTCCGGCCCCGGAGGGCGTGCCCGCGCCACCGGCCTGCCCCCAAAATAGCGGAACCGTGAGCGGGACGCTGTCTGCAGCCAACATCATGGCGGTGACCGCTCAAGGCGTGAGTGTGGGGGATTTCGCTGCGTTCATCGCGGCGCTGCGCTCAGAAGCCGCCTACGGCAACGTGCACACGGACGCGTTCAAGATGGGCGAGATCCGGGGGCAGATCACGTTTACCGGCACCAGCGGAAACACCAGCGGGAACAGCAACGGCGGAAATAACAACAATCAGTGACGGGAGCCGGGCCAGAAGGACCGGCCCGTCCTGCCGCCGTCCTTTTGGACCGGGTTCAGCGAATCAGCTTCTCCAGCTCGGGAAGAGGCACGCCGCTCTCCTTCAACGCGCGGTCGTGGAACTCGCGGAGGGAGAACGCGCTGCCTCTCGTGTCTTTGTCGTGCTGACGCGCCTGCAGCCAGCCCGTCAGACCCGCGTAGTACGTCGGCAGCTGACACGAGGAGAGTTGCGCGCGCTGCAGCTTGGCGGTGGCTTCCTCACGCTCCTGGAACGCGTCGTTGATCATGAGGTCGAGCGCCTGCTGATCGGTCATGCCCATCGTCTGCAGACGCACGTCGAGGATCGCATTCGCGAGGCCGCGGAGCTTCTGCTTCAACCAGGTGAGCCGCAGCTCCTTGCTGTTGTTCAAGTAGCCTTCCTCGGACATCAGCTGCTGCGTGTACATGCCCCAGCCTTCGACGTAGGGGGTGTTCGCAAACACACTGCGAAGCACGCGGCGCGAGGTCGGTTGAAGCTCGTTGGCCCGTTCCTGCTGGACGTAGTGACCAGGCATGGCCTCGTGGATCGTGAGCTGCTGCATGCCGTACTGGTTGTACTCACGCAGCTTCGACTCGATGCGTTCCTTCGGCCAGGTCTTCGGGATCGGCGTCACCCAGTAGAACGCGCCGAGCTCGGGTTGCAGCGGCGGCGCCGAGTTGAACCCACCGACTCCGTAGATGCCGCGCATGAATTCCGGCGTGTCGATCACCTGCAGGTTCGATCGCGGCGGCAAGGTCACCAGGCCCTTTTCCTTCACGAACGCGGTGGCCTGCTCGAGCGTCTTCCTTGCTTCCGCCATGTATGTGTCGGGCGTCGCATGGTGCGTCGCGATCTCGTCGAGGGCCTGCTTGACGCTGCGCGGAGCGGCCAGTGCCGCCATCTCCATGCGCGTCGCCTGCAGGTCCTTCTCAGCTTCAGCGAGCAGCTGCTCGGGCGTCTTGTCGGTCGCGAGCACGTACTTGAATTTCAGCGCGTATTTCTCTTTCCCGAGCCGCCAGTCGCTCGTCTTCTTCGACAGCGGGCCGGCGAGAAACGCATTCAAGTCCTTCAGCGCCGCGAGCGCGGGCCCCGCGGCCGCGTCGTACGACGCCTTCAGTGGCCCGGGAACCGCCTGACGCAGGGTGCGATCGATCAAGCCGATGTTGCCGTCATTCTCTTCGCGCGCCACGCGGTTCCAGACCTCGGGCGCATCGACGAGGTTCGCCTTGGCCTGTGTCACCAGGGCAGGAATCTTCTCGAGACGCTTGATGATGTGGCCGAAGCGGGCTTCGACGGGAGCGTAATTCAGCAGGTATGGCGTGTAGATGGCATTACCGGCGAGCTCCACATACACCGTCGGGTTGTGACGATAGCTCTGGATGGTGTCGAGCTCGAGCAGCGACATGCCGAGGTTGTTGCGGAGGATCTGCAGGTCGGCCTGCTGTCCGCGATCCAACGAGGCCGCGTCGAGCGACGCCAGGCGCGACTGCATGTCCTGATAAAAGCGCCGCTGCGCGTCGATGCCCGCGGGACTGAGATCATCGATCGCCTCATCCAGCGGCATCCCCTTGTGCTCGTGATATCCCACCTGCGTTGCCGTGACCGGCGACAGCGCCAGCACGCCACTGGTGAACTCATCGGTCAGCGTCTCGAACGATGCCGCAGTGGCAACGGGCGCGACCGCGCGCTCGGCGGGCGGCTGACTGCATGCTGCCCCCACGATCAGGGCCAGTGTCACGATCCCCAAACGGCTCATGTACGAAGTATACAAGGCCGCTTTTGTGTCCTCCTTTTCGACCGGGGTCTGTAAGATCGACAAGGCCAGTTCGATCGCCGCCGTTGGCAGCGGTGCGTCGATTCGACTGCGATCCTCGGTACGCGTACTGCACAACGAACCTGCTCGCAACCTCCGAGTGTCCATTCGACCGACGGCCGTCATCAGTGACGCTCGGACCACCACGTACGTTCACAGGACTAGAGGAATGGGCGCATACCACACCGAAGGTCAGTACACTGGCCAACCACTGAAAGACGTCTCCTTCGATCAGCTCGCGTGCCTGATACGGCACTGGACGTGGAGCGAAGAGGCCAGGCTGAGGTTCGAGCGCGAGCTTGCCGCATTTCCCGACGAACACACGCGAAGCGCGGGAAGCCCGGACGGAGTGCTTGGCGCGTACTATCACTGGTGCACCATGCTGTGCGCCCTCGGCGAGGCCGCGTTGAGCCATGCGCTCGTCTTCCACCCGCCGCTCGACACCGTGCGCGACGACCTCGAGGCGGTCATGCCATGGCTTCGTGTGTGTCGCAAGCGACTGGTCGACGTGCCCTCGTCCTTCGAGGCCCACCCGAAGCTCGCAGATCTCCACCGCGACAAAGACACGCTCCGCCGACTTCGGCGCATCCACCGTGCCTTCGGCGAGGCGTTCCGCAACGAGCAGGTGACGCGCGAAGTCGACGCGCTCGATCACTGA
>DATFRP010000077.1:0-19512 GCA_035263125.1 Vicinamibacterales bacterium | reverse complement strand
ACGGTGATCGCCGGCGTGATCATGCCATCCCCGTAGAGCAGCGCCGCGCCGAAGATGCCGAGGCCGATCAGCAGCGGCCGATCGATCGCGACACCTCGTGTGGACCCGTCCCGCCCGGGGATAAGCGCGGTCAACGCGAGGATCCCGCCTTCTCCCTGGTTGTCGGCGCGCATGACGATCACGATGTACTTGAACGAGATGACGAGGAGCAGCGCGTAGATGATCAGCGACAGCACGCCGAGCACGGCTTCATGTGTCGGCGCCACCGAGTGCAGGCCATTGAAGCATTGGTGCAGGGCGTAGAGCGGGCTGGTTCCGATGTCTCCGTAGACGACGCCGACCGCAGTCAGCGTGAGCGGCAGCAACGCGATGCGGGTGCTGTGTTGGCTGGGGTCCCCCTGTGCGCTCATCCGGAGGATGAAATTGTCACACGAATAGCGTTCGGAACCGTAAATCCTGATGATCGAGCCCGGCCGCTCTGTCGAGAAGCTTCAAAACTGGCGGAAGATCGATCGGCACACGCCACTCGTCCGCGCGCCCTCCGATCGCGATGACGCGTTCAGCGGTCGATTCCCACCACGGCGTGATGGCGCGCGAGATCGGCTCGACAACGAGCAGGCGCGCGCCGCGATCGACGGCGGCAAGCAGACCGTCTTCGACACGTCTGCGTGTGGCGTCGCCCAGCTCGTTCAGGACGTACGCCGCGATGAAGGCACTTCCTTCGCGCGCAGACGGCAGATGTTTCACATCGGCGAGACGCGAACGGCCTCGCACGCCAAGGTGGGCGTATGTCCATCGCGCCTCGTCGACCGCCCATCGATGCCGATCGATCCCGAGGACTGCCGGCGCCGCCGCCGACGCCAGCGCCCATGCGGCGCCGGCGACGCCGGTGCCGCATCCAAGATCGACGATCGCGGCAGGTCCGGGGTGGTCGGCGCCAAGCGCGGTGATCACGCGCGCGGTCGCGATGAAGTGGAGCGGCGCATAGAACAACGCGAATGCCGCGCGTTTTCCGGCGGTGTCGAGCGTCCCGCGGACCTTGCGGTCTGCGTCCTCAGTGCGCGATCGCGCGGCGTGCCTGCGTTCGACGTACGCCGACGACAGCGCTCGAAGGGCGCGTGTGACTTCGGAGACTCTCAGGTTCGCGAGGTGTCGCGCTTCGAGCGCGGCGATCCAGGAGGGGAGGACCTCCTCGACCCGCGTAACACGCGCCACCTTGTCCGGCTCCTGTCGTTCGATCGCTTCGTCCACTTTGTCTGCCCGACCTGTTACATTTGTCTGCCCGACCCGTTACAATCTCCCATTAGGAGGGCTTTGCACGAATGCGCATGTCTTCGATTCTGTCCGTACTCTTGCTGTCGACCCTCATCGCCGTTCCGCGTGCACAGGCTCAGACCCCGCACGCCGCGACCCAGTCGGCCATGGATGCCGCCGTGCAGCAGCACGTCGCGACCATCGCGTCCGATCGCGATGATGTACTCCGTGTGCTGAATCTGCCGCAGGTGAAAGCTGTGGCCGGTCAGGCTGGCCTCGATCTGCGGAAGGCGACCCGCGTGGCCGCCTCGCTCGAAGGTCAGGACCTCAGTACTGTGGCCGCGCAAGCTCGCCAGGTCGAACGATCGCTGGCAGGTGGTCAATCGAAGGTCGTCATCTCGACGACGATGATTATCATCGGGCTGTTGGTGCTTATCTTGATCATTGTTGCTGTCGACTGACGGGGGCACGTCAGCCGTCCGAACGCGGCCAGCGGCCGGACCGATGCTGCGCGCACGATTGCGTGCAGTGTTGTGGGTGCTGCTGGCCGCGTTGTGCGTGCCCGCCAATGGTCGGGCTCAATCCGCGGCACCCCTGTCGCTCCTCGACGTTCCCTTCATCTCACAGTCCGAATTGTTGTGCGGCGGCGCAGCCGCCGCGATGGTGCTGCGCTACTGGGGCGAGCGCGGCATCGACGCCAGCGCCTTCGAGTCGCTCGTCGATCGACGTGCCGGCGGCATTCGCGCGGGCGCGTTGATCGACAACCTGCGCTCGCGCGGGTGGAGTGCGGTCGGCCTCGCCGGCAGCAGTGAGGCGCTCGCACGCGAGCTCGATGGCGGCCGTCCCCCGGTCACCCTGATTGAAGATCGTCCCGGTACATTCCATTACATCGTCGTCGTCGGCCTGACGTCACGTGCCGTCGTCTTTCACGATCCGGCGCGTACGCCGTTTCGCGTCATGAGCCGCGATGAGTTCGATCGACGATGGGCGTCGGCCGATCGGTGGATGGGGATCGTGGTGCCGGATCCATCCCGCCAACCCGTCGCTGCGCCTCCGACTCGCGCTGCCACCAGCGATGATTCATGCGACGGCATCGTCACGCGTGGCGTGATGCAGGCTCAGGCCAACGACCTCGATGCCGCGACGCGGACATTGACGAGCGCGCTGGCATGCCGCGGGCCCGCGGCGTTGAGAGAGCTCGCCGGAGTACGGCTGTTGCAGAAGCAGTGGATCGAGGTGAGCGCTCTCGCGAGCGCTGCGCTCATCGAGGATCCGCGCGATCAGCAGGCGTGGCGACTGCTGGCGACGAGCCGGTTCGTGCAGGACGATCGGCGAGGTGCGCTCGAGGCGTGGAATGAAGTCGGCGAGCCGCGCGTCGATCTGCTCAGAGTCGAGGGCCTCGCGAAAACGCGACAGCGCGTCGTCGAGCATCTGGTCGACGTGCCGCCCAACGCACTCCTCACACCGGGGCTCTTCACCAGAACACGCCGTCGCCTGCGCGACCTCCCGTCGGCGTCGTCGTCGCAACTCGAGTACGTGCCGGTTACCGCCGGCCTTGCGGAACTGCGCGCCAGAGTTTTCGAGCGACCGGTCCTTCCCGACGATCGAATCGACTTCGCGATGATCGGGGTGAATGCCGTGTTCCGCCGTCAGGTTGAGGTCTCGATCGGCACGCTGACTGGAGGCGGAGATCGGCTGACGATCGGGTGGCGCTTCTGGCCCGGTCGTCCGCGGGTGAGCGCGTCGTTCACCGCACCTGCGCCGTGGGGAGGCATCTGGGGAGTCGACGTGTTCAACGAACGGCAGCCGTTCAAAGACGACGTGCTGCCGATCGCACACCGGAAAGGCGCACATCTGAGCGGGTCGATCTGGCCGGCGCACTGGATGCGGCTCGGGGCGATTGGCGGCATCGAGCATTGGAGGAGCTCCGGCGACTTCGGGGTGGGCGGAGGCGGTCTTCGGATGATGACGCAGGACGATCGCGTCGATGCCCGGCTGGATTTGTCCCGATGGATCGGGACGGGCAGCGCGCAATCGTTCGGGACTGTCGAAGCGGCTGCGACGTTTCGATCCTCCATCGATCATCGGGGACGCGTGTGGGTGGCGCGAGGTGGAGCAGCGGCGGCGACAGTTGCGACACCTCCCGACATCTGGTTTGCCGGCGACACGGGACGCGCGCGTGGTGTTCCGCTCCGAGCGCATCCGGTCATCGATGGCGGCCGTCTGGATACCGTGCAGACCGGACGTCGTCTCCAATACGTGTCGGGCGAGGTGCAGCAGTGGTGGTCCTATCGCACGAAGGCGCAAATCGGTGCAGCAGCGTTCGTCGACACCGTGAGGGTGAATCAACGACTGGAGTTGGATCCGAAGACGGATGTCGACGTCGGCGTCGGCTTGCGGCTATCGGCGCCCGGTTTCGGAGGTGTTCTCCGAATCGATGTCGCTCATGGTCTGCGCGATGGCGACGATGCCATTTCCTTCGTATTCGAGCCGTAGCGGTCTGGCATGGTCTCTGCTCAGAGCGGCGGCATGCGCGCTGCGATTGTGCTTGTGTGTCTCCTGCTGGGAGCAGGGTGTGATGAGTCCAGTCCAGTCGGCCCCACTGTCGGTCTGAACGAACGGTTCACGCTTGCACCAGCGGAGGTTGCCGTCATCAGGGATGCCGGCCTCCGCGTGGAGTTCGTCGAGGTCAGCGGCGATTCGCGCTGCCCGGCCGACGTCCTCTGCATTCAGGGCGGTGACGCGCTCGTGCACATTCGCGTCATCGAAGGCAATGCGTCCTCTTCCTACGAGCTGCATACCGGCGATTCGAATCGTGCGGCCATCGTCCACGGATCGGTGCGTATTGCGCTCGCGGAGTTGCAGCCTTACCCCTTCAGCACCCGGACGATCGCTCCGGGCGAGTACCGGGCGACGTTCACCGCATCGCGTGTGTAAGGCGGCGAGGAGGTCCCGATGGTCGATCGACGTGCGGTCGTGGGAAGTGGACTCGTTGCCAGCTTGACGGCGCTGATGGGTGAGTCGTCGGCGGTGTCTGCAGCAGCCCCTGATGACAACCAGCAGATCTCAGATTCGATCGATCAGCTGAGGAGAGCGTTCGAAGGGCAGTTCGATCAGACGTACGGCACGCTCTGGCGCGGCGTCTCGCGTATCCGCCAGCAGCAGCGCCAGTGGATCAAATCGACGATGAAGTACCCCGACTTCATCGAGATCGGTCTCGACGTCTGGGACAATCTCTACGACTGGCACGTCGTCCACCAACAGCCTCTGAGCGTCGGGCGCGCCAGCGACGGCCACTACACGATGGTCTTCATGTTCACGACGCTGGTGCTGCGTCCCGAGCAGTCGCCGGACTACGTGGGGTTTCCGTTCGACTCGAAGCCGAGGCCCTGAAGAAGTAGAACGTTTGCACTTCTACTTGGCCTCCTCACATGGCGCACCACTGAGGACCGCGAGCAGCACGAGCGCACGCGACCCACGGCGCGTGAACGAATGCGACGTGCCGCGCGGCACCGATGCGAAACCGTTGAGGTTGAGCTTGGTGTCCTTTCCGTTCATCTGAATGGTGCCTTCGCCGCCGAGGACGTAGTAGATCGCATCGGCGGTGTCGTAGAGCCGCGTGGGCAACGGATCGTTCAACTGGATCATTGACGTACGCAGGCTGCCCGTGCAGGCGAGCAGCGATTCTCGACGCGGTTGCCGGCCCACGAATTCCTTGTCCAGCACTTCAGGGATCTCGAGCGTGCGCGGCTCACCCTTGGGTCCGGCGGCGGTTGGTGTGGGTGACGACACGGGCCCGGCCGGGACCGAGACCACTTTCGGCTCTGGTGCGGGATTGAGCATCACGTCGACCTGGGTGACTTTGCCGGTCTGTACGGTGACCTCTTTCTCGAACGTGATCACCTTCTCGCCATCGAAGCGGAGGCGATACGTCCCCGTCAGCAGTGATGGCATCGAGAGCTGGCCGCTCCCGTTGGTCTGTTCGGTGCGGTCGGTCGGGCCGCTGAGTTGTACGCGAATGTCCGGCAGGGTGGTCCCCTGTGGTGAGGTCACAGTGATCGCCAATCCTCCTCGCCCCCCCGTCGTCGTCGTTGGTCGACGCGGTGCGGTCGTCGAAGGTGGCGGCGTTGTACGCGGAGCCGCTGGAGGCGGAGCGGTCTGAGTCGCAGGAGGCGGAGCGCTCGGAGTCGCTGGAGGCGGCTGCGGCTTGGCCGGCGGGCTGCCGGTCTGTTGCTGGGGAGTCGGCGCGGGCTTTGGAGTCGTCGTCTGGGCACCGGCCGGGTGGACCGCCAGAACCAAACTGAGCAGCAACATTGTACGCATAGGTGCAATTACATCAGAAGCTGCGACGGAGGGCTATAATCGCGTTTGGCCGCCAGGGGTATCCCTTACGGGATTGAGATGAGACCCTTGGAACCTGACCGCCGACGCGCAGCGCGCTAGGCGAGTCCACCTTTGGCGAGGTGGACCCCGGTTGAGACCGGCGTAGGGAGCGCGGCGCCTGCCGTCCTGCCCGCCTTGCCGAACTCCGCGCCCGTAGAGGCCGCCTTTAGGCGGCCTGTGTAGAGGCTGCCCTCACGCGGCCTGCGAGGAGCCACAATGATCGACTTCACGTCCGCCTACCCGAACTCGCGAAAGGTCTATGAAGAGCGATCGGCGGCGCTGGCGCCGGACGGCGAGCGAGTCATGCTGCGAGTGCCGACCCGTCAGGTCACGCTCGGTGGCACTGAGCCTCCGATCTCGCTCTACGACACGAGCGGGCCGCAGGGGCACGATGTGCGCGACGGACTGCCCACGCTTCGCGCCCCGTGGATTGCGGCGCGCCGTGCCTCGGGGTTCGTCGGCACGCAGCTGTACTACGCGCGCCGCGGGGAGATCACACCCGAGATGGAGTTCGTCGCCGCCCGCGAAGGACTGCCCGCCGATTTCGTGCGAGCGGAGGTCGCGTGCTGCCGCGCGATCATCCCGTCGAACATCAACCATCTCGAGCTCGAGCCGATGATCATCGGCCGCAATTTCCTGGTGAAGATCAACGCGAACATCGGCAACTCCGCCGTGCGTTCCTCGATCGAGGACGAGGTCGAGAAGCTGCAGTGGGCGACGCTGTGGGGTGCAGACACGGTGATGGATCTCTCGACCGGCAAAGAGATTCATGCGACACGGGAGTGGATCCTCCGCAACGCGCCAGTACCGATCGGGACGGTGCCGATCTATCAGGCGCTCGAGAAGGTTGGAGGGCGGCCGGAAGAACTCACGTGGGAGGTCTATCGAGACACGCTCATCGAACAGTGCGAGCAGGGCGTGGACTACTTCACCGTGCACGCGGGCGTGCTGCTGCGCTACATCCCGATGACCGCGCGGCGTGTGACCGGGATCGTCTCACGCGGCGGATCGATCATGGCGAAGTGGTGCCTGGCGCATCATCAGGAGAATTTCCTGTACACGCGCTTCCGCGACATCTGCGAGATCATGCGCGCGTACGACGTATCGTTCTCGCTCGGCGACGGGCTCAGGCCCGGATCGATCGCCGACGCGAACGACGAAGCACAGTTCGCCGAACTCAAGACCCAGGGAGAGCTGAATCGCATCGCCTGGGAGTACGACGTGCAGGTGATGAACGAAGGCCCGGGCCACATCCCCATGCATCTCATCAAAGAGAACATGGAGAAACAGCTCGATTGGTGCGGCGAGGCTCCCTTCTATACGTTGGGGCCGCTCACGACCGACGTGGCCCCTGGCTACGATCACATCACGTCGGCGATCGGCGCCGCGATGATCGGATGGTACGGAACGGCGATGCTCTGCTACGTCACGCCGAAGGAGCACCTCGGTCTTCCCAATCGCGACGACGTGAAGGCCGGCGTGATCGCCTACAAGATCGCGGCGCACGCCGCAGACCTGGCGAAGGGACACCCGCGCGCACGAGCCTGGGACGACGCGCTGTCGAAGGCGCGGTTCGAATTCCGCTGGCAGGATCAGTTCAACCTGGCGATGGATCCGGTGACCGCTCGCGCGTATCACGACGAGAGCCTGCCCGCTGAGGGTGCGAAGGTCGCGCACTTCTGCTCGATGTGCGGACCGAAGTTCTGCTCGATGGAACTGACCCAGCAGATTCGCGAGGCCGGGATGCAGGAGAAGTCGGTCGAGTTCAGGAAATCGGGTGAGCTCTACGTCAAGACGTAGAGCCATCGACCCGCCTGTTCCTTTGGGAGAACGCTGTGTCCATCAGACCTGTGAAGCGTGTTCTCGAGTCGAAGCCAACGCTCGAGGGCGCCGGCGTGAAGCTGCGCCGTGCGTTCGGGTTCGGAGATACCACCGACTACGATCCGTTCCTGCTCTTCGACGATTTCCGTAACGATCGTCCCAACGACTACCTTGCGGGGTTCCCGTGGCATCCGCATCGCGGCATCGAGACGATCACCTACGTGCTCGCCGGCACCGTCGAGCACGGCGACAGCCTCGGCAATCGGGGAAGTCTTGGGGCTGGTGATATTCAGTGGATGACCGCGGGCAGTGGCATTCTGCATCAGGAGATGCCGCAGGGCGATCCGCAGGGACGCATGCATGGCTTCCAGTTGTGGGCGAATCTGCCGTCCTCGCTGAAGATGACTGCGCCTCGATATCAGGACGTGTCCGGCAAAGACGTACCCGAAGTCGTCGACGATGACGGCACGCGCGTGCGTGTCGTGTGTGGCTCGTTCTGGGGCAAGACGGGCCCGATCGATGGTGTCGCAGCCGATCCGAGGTATCTGGACATTTCCGTGCCGCCAGGTCAGCGCAAGCGGCTTGCAGTTGAAACATCGCGACATGCGTTTGCGTACGTGTTCGAGGGCTCGGGCACGTTCCGCGATGCGTCCGAGCCGCGAGCCGTCCAGACCGACATGGTCAGCGAAGGCGTCACGAGGCCGGACTTCGTCGGCAATCGCTCGCTCGTGCTCTTCGACAACGGCGATGAGATCACGGTACAAGCGGGCGATCACGGCATCCGATTCCTGCTCGTGTCCGGCACGCCGATCGAAGAGCCGGTCGCGTGGTACGGTCCGATCGTGATGAACACGCGGGCCGAGTTGCAGCAGGCCTACGACGAGCTCCAACGCGGGACGTTCATCAAGGAGCGTTGATCCGCATTCCTCTCCATCAGGAGCAGACGATGACGCACATCGATCGTCGCGAGTTTCTCGGTATGAGCGCAGTGGCGACGGCAGGTCTTCTTGCCCACGGGCGCGCCGTGCCGTTGTGGGCGCAGGACACGCGAGGCTTGCCGCTCACGCCGATCGTGCGGACGTCCGCCGGTCGGGTTCTCGGTGTGGTGAAGTTCGGCGTGAATCAGTTCTGGGGCATTCCCTACGCGGCGTCGACCGAAGGCGCCAATCGATTCATGCCGCCCGCGAAGACCGCACCGTGGACCGGCGTGCGCGAGTGCGTTCAGGTCGGGCACCGCGCGCCACAGGATCCGGACGGTCCGATCTCGGAAGTGTTCGCGCTCGATCGACAAGAACCGATGGGCGAGGATTGCCTCCACGTGAATGTGTTCACGCCCGGCGTTGGGTCAGGCAATCGTCCGGTGATGGTGTGGCTTCACGGCGGAGGCTTCGCAGGTGGATCCGGCAACTGGATTCTCTACGAGGGCACCAACCTCGCGAGGAAGGAAAACGTTGTCGTCGTCTCGGTCACGCACCGGTTGAACGTGTTCGGGTTCCTCCACCTGTCCGATCTGGGTGGCGGCGAGCGCTGGGCGAACTCGAGCAACATGGGCATGCAGGACATCGTTGCCGCGCTCGCGTGGATCAAAGAGAACATCGCGGCATTTGGCGGCAACCCGTCGAACGTCACGACCTTCGGGCAGTCGGGCGGCGGCGGCAAGGTGACCACGCTGATGGCGATGCCGTCGGCGAAGGGCCTGATGCATCGCGCGATCGCCATGAGCGGTTCGGCGATTCGAGGCGCGACGCGCGAGAACGCGACGCGTGCGACCACGCAGTTCCTCGCCAAGCTCGGAGTCAGACCCGATCATCTCGATCGGCTTCAGGACTTCACGTGGCAGCAGCTGCAGGGTGCGTTCTACAGCGAGCCGAGGATTCAGGGGCTCGCCGGCGGTCCCGTGGTCGACGGCCGCTCGCTGCCGCGCGATCAGTGGTCGCCAGATGCGCCCGCGGTGTCGGCCGATGTGCCGTTGATGATGAGCTCGGTTGAAACCGAGGACGCGTGGAACGATCCGCCGCCGCCGCTGGAGATGCCCGAGGACGAGATGATCACGCGCGTGCGCCGCATCGTCCGCAACGACGAGACCAAGGCCCTCGAAATGATCGCGTTGTATCGCAAGACGCACCCCGGCATCAGCAATACCGACGTGTATCTGATCATGAACGCCGACAATACGCGCCGCGCCAACGCCCAGTTGCTCTGCGAGCTGAAAGCCGCACAAGCCAAGGCGCCCGCGTACCTGTATTTCTTCAACTGGCGCTCGCCCGTCCACAAGGGGCAGATGAAGGCATATCACACGCTCGACATTCCGTTCGCGCTGTACAACATCGATCAGGCTGCCTCGATGACCGGCGCGATGCAGGAACGGTATGCGCTGGCGCACAAGATGAGCGCCGCGTTCGCGGCATTCGCGAAGACCGGCAACCCGGACCATGCCGACCTCCCGGTGTGGCCGGCATTCAACGCGCGCACATACCCGACGATGGTGTTCGGCAACGAGTGCACGGTGGTAAACGATCCCAATCGAGAGGAGCGGCTCGCCCTCAAAGCGATTCGCGAAGGGACGCCGACGTCGACGACCGCCTAGACGTAGGGTCTGACTAAAGGCGGATGCCGCGACTGAGACTCACAAGGTTGGCCAGTTCGCGGAGCAGGCGGCGTCGATACCACCACCAGATGCCGGCGAGCGAGGGAGTCACGAACACGAGAAAGCCGATCACGATCGGCTCGGCGAGGAACTCGATGACGCCCGTTCGCGCCTGGTACTTGTAGATCCACACCAGATTGAAGGTGGAGATCACGACGTACAGCGCGGCTTGAATCCAGAGTGCCTGCAGGTTCCGCTGGCATCGCAGTATTGAAATCTCGACGAACGCCGCGGTTGTGGAACCCAATGGATGCCACGCCCCGCGACGCAGAAGTGTCGAGGCGATCCAGGCGATTCCGATAAAGAGCCACACGGCAATCGACAGGATGAAGACCTCAGAGCGAGGAGACGTAGTGGCCCACGCAAGCGCGCCGCCACCCATCACCACCGTGACTGCGACCTCCCAGACGATGCCCTGGCGCATCCGGCGAGTCCCTCTGTTGACGGCCCTCACGAGGTCGGGAGGAACGGCATCCTGCGACTGCCACTGACGCTGCCATCCCTCGAGCTCGACATCGGGTTCGTGCATACGTTCCTTCTACAGCAGCTTCCGCAGGAGTTGTCGCGCACGCGTCAAGCGCGCGCCCACGTTCGTTTCCGTAATGCCCAGGACATCGGCGATCTCGCTGTAGCTGAGTCCCTCGAGCATCAGTGTCACCGCCTGGCGGTGGTTGAGGGGCAGACGCTGAACGGCATCGAGCAGCCGTCGTCCCTGCTGCTCGGTCGACAGCGCCTCCTCCGGGTTGGGGCGGGCATCCTGGATCTCCATCTCCTCTGAGACTTCGATCGTGTGATGTCGTCGTCGAGTGATATACGCGATCGCGCGATTGTGCGCGATGCGGAAGAGAAACGTCCGCTCGGAACACTCGCCCCGAAAGTGGGGCAGCGCGCGCCAGATCGCGACGACGATGTCCTGAAGGAGGTCATCTCGATCGGCCTTGTCCTTGACGTACGCCCGGGCGAGTCGCGACAGCGATGCAGCGTGCGCCGCCAGAAGGCGCGTCACCCGACGCTCGACTTCGTCCGCGGAAAGCGCGGACCACTCGGCGGCGCCCGCTGTATCAGGCAACGACGGCTTCGTCGCGGCTGAGAGCACGTGCAGCCGCCCATAGCGCAGCCAACGCAGTTGCAATCGTCAGCAGGGCCAGCGCGCCGGCCTGCCACAGCGGTACCGCCTCACCTCGCAGTCCGGTCCCGATCAGCGCCTGTTGCCCTACGACCGGGACGGCAAACCACCAGCGACCGATCCACGAAGGGAAGAACACGAGGAACATGCCGACCATCATTGGCACCAGCATGACGAGCGACAGCCGCGTATGTCCATCCTTCGTCGTTCGAGACGTTGCTCCCGTCAGCAAATCAAGCGCCGCTCCGAAGAGCGTGAGCGGAACGAGACCGGCGACGATCCACAACCGGAACACCAGTTTGATGTGACTCGGCAGGTCGATGCCCCGCCACTCGAAGACTGCGGTGAACGCCGTGAGGTTGAGCGCGAGCCCAGCGAGCGCGAACACGGCCACGGCGATCCACTTGCCGACGATCAGATGCATCCGTGACACCGGGTTGAGGAGGAGCGGAACGAGCGAACCGCGCTCGCGCTCACCAGCAGTCGAATCGAGGGCGATGAACATGCCGCCGGTAAACGCGGAGACGAGCGTGAAGACCGACATCATGCTGAGCAACAGACGATCCCCGCCTCTTGCCACAAGCGGGGATTGCGAGACCAGCAGGATCACAACCGGCCCCATCAACGCGTACATCGCGGCGGACAGAAGCGATCGGGTGTCACGTACGTGGTCTCTGGTTTCCTTGAAGGCGATCGTGAAGCAGGGAAACATGTCATTCCCCCGGAAGGCCGTTGAACACCATGAAGCTCTCCTCGAGCGTCGCGGACCGGGTCTGCCGGCACAGGTCGGAGGCCGACCCCTGCGCCACCACTCGTCCTCCTGCGATGATCACGATCGAGTCGCAAAGTGTGCCCAGGTCTTCGATCATGTGACTCGACACGACGACGCACACACCGTCATCGCGCATTCGTCGCAACGCAGCCTTGAAGCCACGGGCACTGGGCACGTCGAGTCCGTTCGTCGGCTCATCGAGCAAAAGGTGCTGAGGCGAGTGGACGATCGCGCGTGCGAGCGCGACTTTCATCCGTTCACCTTGTGAGAACCCTTCGGTTCGACGGTGGGCGACGGAGTCCAACCCCACAGTTGTGAGCGCGCGCTGCGTTCGTCGATTGAGCTCCCCGCCCTCGAAGCCTCTCAACGCCCCGAAGTACTCGACGTTCTCGCGAGCCGTCAGCCTCGAGTACAGGCCCTTCTGGTCGAGGAGTGCGCCGATTCTCGAACGCCGATCCTGTGGAGTGGTGCTGACACCGTCGAGCACGACGGCGCCCTGATTCGGTTCGTGCAGGCCGCTCACGATATTGAGCGTCGTGGTCTTTCCTGCGCCGTTTTGGCCGACGAGACCTGTGATCGCGCCGTCGAGCGCCGACAGCGACACGCCCGAGAGGGCCCTGACGGCCCCGAATCGCATGTGCAGAGCCCGGACTTCGATCATCGATCTCCTCCTTGATGGAGGTAGTCCGATGACGCGTCGTTTCCTTACAGAGACTTCAGCGGACCGGCTGAGCCGCGGGAGACGGGGGCGGAACGATCAGGATGATCGTGGGAAAACGTGCCGGCTGCGCACGGAGCTTCGGGTTGGGATATCCCTGCGATCCCCAGGTCCAGTCTTTCACGGTGACACCAGGCGGGAACGCCATCGTCTCTTCCCGGAAGCGGCCAATCTCGAACATGTGCGTGGGCGGTTCCTTGAAGACCAGCGTGCCCCGTTCATCGAGCTGCGTGCGGTAGTAGGTGACAACGTCAGCGAAGGGGGCTGTCGAGCCAAAGAGGTAATAGCGCTGGCCCCGACCTGCGTCGTACGAGCCGACCATTTGCGCCGAGGGGTACACCGGGAAATACAGGGTTGCCGCCGAGGGCACGTTCGGATCGGTACTGGCCTGTGGCTTCGCGGCTGCGGGCGGCGGTGCGGGCTGCGCAACGGGCGCTGGCGGGGGAGTGGCCGGTTTCTGTGGGGAGGCCTGGCCTGGTTTCGGGAACGGCTGCGGCGTCTGCCCGTGGCTGTCCGTTGACACGAGCACCATGGCGAGAGCGAGTACAGACCACACGCGCATGGCACCATTATAAGAACAACTGCCCCCTGCCGCGCCCGGTCGTGGCGCACCGCGCGCAATTGGCCGCTATCAGGTTGGAAGAACCACGAAAATCAGGCCCGAATCTCATCAAGCCACGAATTCTCGTGGGCATCTTTTATACGCTCATCGCACAAGTCTGCACTCACCCTATGTCGATGATTAGGCGATCACATGTCCGCGTGGGAGCCGTTCTCGTGCGCCAATTCGACATCACCGCTCGTGCGATTCTTCTGTTTTGAGCCGATAAGACCCTCTGCGTCCGCTGGATCGTATCTTGCCTCCGAGGGCATCAAGGCTCGGGTTGCTGTAACCCGGTCCAGGAGGGTTCGTCCGTGGACGACTTCGACATTGCACCCAGCAAGATCGGTGAGTCTGCGCAACGGGTGGTGGACCGGGCCGTTGAGGAATCGAGGCGTCGCGACCACGTTGAGCTGACCAACGAACACGTCTTCCTTGCGTTTACGCAGGTTGAATGGGACACGTTCGCGCAGGTCATGTGCGAGCTGGAACTGAATCCCCACGAGATTCTCGGCGAGCTCGAGGATCAACTCGGCGATCTGCGTCGCGTGCCCGGACGTGATCTCCGCGTCGCCGGCGCCACCAAGCTGGTATTCAAGTTGGCGTTTCATCAGGCGAGCCGCGCCGGCCGCCAGACCATCGAATCATCCGATCTGTTCTCCGCTATTTTCGAGGAAAGCCAGGGAATCTCCGCTTCGATTATTCGCCGCCACGGCGTGGAGCCAGACGTGCTCGTGTCGAGAATCAACAGCCGGATGCGGGACAACGAACTGCGTGAGGAGCGCCTGCGCAAGCGCTTCGAGTTGCCCCCGTTCCTGAAGAACTTTGCGACGAACCTGAACCTGCTCGCGCGGCAGGACAAGATCGCGCCGGTCTACGGGCGCGATCTCGAGATCCAGCAGGTCCTCGAGATCCTGTGCCATCGCGAACGTTCGAACTCCGTCATGCTGATCGGGGAGCCCGGCGTCGGCAAGACGGCGATCGTCGAAGGTCTCGCGCGGCGCATCGAGTTCGAGCCTGAATCGGTGCCCGTGCGTCTCCGCGACTGCCAGGTGGTCAACCTGCAGATGAACAGCATGGTCGCCGGAACGATGCTCCGGGGGATGTTCGAAGATCGCATCCAGAACGTCATCCGCGAGATCAAGGAGCGCCCGAACCTCATACTCTTCATCGACGAAGCGCACACCATGGTGGGCGCCGGCTCCGCGCTGGGCGCGCCGTCGGATGCGGCCAACGTCTTCAAGTCGGTGCTGGCGCGCGGCGAAGTGCGCATCATCGGAGCGACGACGCTCAGCGAGTACAAGGAATACATACAGGAAGACGAGGCGCTGTCGCGTCGCTTCCGCACGGTGAACGTGGTGGAGCCGACCGTCGAGGAGACACGGCGCATCCTCTACAAGGTCCGGCCGCGTCTCGAACGCAACTACTCGGTCCGTCTCGCGGACGAGGCGATCGAGACGGCGCTCGAGATGTCGCCCCGCTATCAGCGTCATCTCCATCTGCCGGACAAGGTGATCGGCTGGCTCGACACCGCGGCGGTGCGGGTGGAAATCGATCGCCGATGGGAAGTGACGTCGAGCGACGTGATCGATGTGATCTCGCACTCCTCGCAGATTCCCAAGGACATGGTCTTCCGCGACGTGGGCGATCGGTTCAAGGACATCGAGGGGCGTCTCGGCAAGCGCGTGATCGGCCAGCGGAAGGCGATCGAGGCGGTCGCGCATCGCCTGGTCATGAACAAGGGGCCGCTGAAGGACGGCTTCGATCGCCCGGACGGCGTGTTGCTCTTCCTTGGCCCGACCGGTGTCGGCAAGACAGAGCTCGCGAAGGCGGCGGCGGAGTTCCTGTTCGGCGACGAAAAGAAAATGATCCGGATCGACATGTCCGAATACCAGGACGGGCACGTCGCGGTGGACAAGTTGATCGGCATGCCTCGAGGGATCGTCGGCAGCCAGCGTGGTGGCATCCTGACGAATCAGCTCAAGGACAATCCGTGCTCGGTCATCCTGCTCGACGAGATCGAGAAGGCGAGCCCGAGCCTGCTGAACCTGTTTCTGCAGGCGTTCGACGAAGGCTGGTTGACGGACGGGCGCGGCAAGCGCGTGTATCTGTCGGACGCGATCGTCATCATGACGTCGAATGCAGGGTCGGAGCATTTCCGGAAGCTGCAAAACCCGCTTGGATTCGGGTCGGGCGGGCAGCAGGCGGTCGATCAGGTGCTCGCGGACATCAACAAGGAGCTCGAGCGACGGTTCCCGCCCGAGTTCCGGAACCGCATCGATCAAGTGGTGGTGTTCGAGCCGCTGACCATGGACGAAGTGAAACAGATCGCGGTGAAGTACATCGACCAGGTCACGGCATCGCTGAAGCGATGGAACAAGACGCTCTCGATCGAGACGAACGCCCTCGACAAGCTGGTCAGCGAGGGCTACAGCATGGCGTACGGCGCGCGCTTCCTCAAACGCGTGATCGATGATCGGATCAAGCTGCCGCTCAGCCAGCGGTGGAAGGAAGCCAACGCGTTCCGGGTGGCGCTCGAAGACGATCAGATCGTCGTCGAAAGCGTCGGTCCGCGGCTGCTCGCGTCGGCGGATCCGGATGCGATTGCGGTCTGAGAGTTTCGGAAAGACGCCGGGCCTACGAAACAGGCCCGGCCTGCACTGCCGCTTAGCGCTTAGAGACAGTGTAGGCCGGCCCTGTTCTCAAGGGCCGGCGAATACCCGCGCCCTGATCCCATCAACTACTTTCTTGATCTCGTTTCTATACTCGCCCGACGCGTACCTGCCCCGATACAACTGACGATACCCGTCGACGAGGCTCGGATGCTCCTGCTCCAGCCATCGCATGAAGTGGTCGCGCGTGCCGCCCTCGAGGTGCATCACGTTGCAGCCGACGACTCGCGCGCCGTGGTCGGCGGCCGCCTTGATCGTGCGCTCGATGAGCGACCGCTTCGACGAGATGCCCGGTACGATCGGTGACATCAGCACGCCCGCGTCGATGCCGGCATCGACGAGCTCGCGCACGGCGCGGAGCCGCTGCATCGGGTGTGCGGTACCGGGTTCCAGCGAGCGCCAGACCTCTTCATCGACACAGGGCACGCTGACAACCACGTGACATCCAGCTCGCGCAGACAGGTCCGCGAGCACATCCTTGTCGCGAATGATCATCGGTCCCTTCGTGACCACGCTGGCGGGATTGCGGAACTCGCAGAGAGCCTCGAGGACGCCTCGTGTGATCTTGTACGTCCCTTCGATCGGCTGATAGCAGTCGGTCGCGGTACCGATCGCGGCCAGCTCGCCTGCCCACGACGGCTTTGCGAGCTCTTTCCTGAGCACGTCGACGAAATTCGTCTTCACCAGGATGACCGACGCAAACTCGTCGTCGGCGCCGAGCTCGAATTGCTTGTGGTATCGCCGCGCGTAGCAGTAGTGGCAGCCGTGAGTACATCCGCGATACGGGTTGAGCGTCCAGGCGAAGGGCATCCCCTTCACAGGATTGAGCGCCGAACGGCACACGACTTCCAGGTAGCGGGCGGCGTCGGCCCGCTTCATCGCGTCGGTCAGCGCGTCTGCGCCGCCTTCTTTGACGACGTCCGCGATTTGACGGGTGGTGGGCTTGGACCGGCCGAGGTCGAACAGCAGTGGCGCAGTTTCCATAGCAAACTCATAGAGATTCGTCGTATGTTCGCCATGGAGTCTATCACGGGGTCAGGCCAGGAACAGGGCGGGGTCAGGTCCGGGCCTGGCCCCGCCAGTACGTCAGCAGATCGTCGAGCATCTGATCGAACGAGATGCGCGGTTGCCAACCCGTGGCTCGCACGAGTCGCGACGTGTTCGCGGCCAGCACGGGCACGTCATTCGGCCGCATGCGGGCGGGATCGGATTCGATGCGCACCGGCACCTTCGATCGCTCGATCAGCGCATCGAGGACCGAACGGATCGAGCGCGCCACTCCGGAGCCGACGTTGTAGACGGTTCCCGGCGAGCCCGACGCCATCAGTGCCTCGTAGGCGCGGACGACGTCGCGCACATCAGTGAGGTCGCGACGCGCGTCGAGGTTGCCGACCTTGATGACCGGTTCGATCGCCCCTGCCTCGATGAGCGCGATTTGCCGCGCCATACTGGGAATAGCGAAGTCTGGGGTCTGCCGAGGGCCGGTGTGGTTGAACGAGCGGGTGATCACTACGTCGAGATGGTCTTCACCGGCGGCGCGCAGCGCCAGCTCCTCCTGCCCGAGCTTGCTCAACGCATACGGGCTCGCCGGCGCACGCGGATGCTCCTCTGTGATCAAGTCGCTCGTCGTCGCGTAGACGGCCGCAGAGCCGGGCAACAGCACACGGCACGAGAGGCGTGTCCGGCGAATGGCATCGAGCAGATGCTCGGTTGCGAGCACGTTGCCCTCGAGCACTCGCGTGGTGTCGCGCCAGGAGTCGGCCACATGCGGTATACCCGCGCAGTGATAGATCCGAGACGGCCGCAGGTTCGCAATCGAGGTACGCACGCGAGGCCGATCGAGCAGATCGATCTGTTCCCATCGTGCGACGTCAGTGAGCTCCGGTGGCGGCGTCGATCGCGTCCAGGCGACGACGGTGTGCGACGAGGCGAGATGCTGCACGAGATGGCCGCCAGTGAAGCCGCTGGCGCCCGTGACCAGAACGACGCTGCTCACTGCCGTTGTTCGTACTGCGTGTTGTAGTAGGTGCGAAACGCGGGATCCTGTTCTTTGATCGGACGCCACCACCACGTCTGCGCCCGATACCAGTCGACGGTGCTGCGCAGCCCGTCGTCGAACGGGACCTGCGGTGTCCACCCGAGGGTCCGGAGCTTGGTGGTGTCGAGACAGTAGCGGCGATCGTGACCCGGGCGATCGGCCACCGGTCTGATGAGCGACACCGGTTTCCCGAGTGCTCCCAGGATCCGATGCGTGAGGTCCACGTTCATGACCTCGTTGCCGCCGCCGATGTTGTAGACCTCGCCATCGACCGCCTGCTCGATCAGCAGATCGATCGCGCGACAGTGATCGCTGACGTGCAACCAGTCGCGGACGTTTTTCCCGTCGCCGTAGAGCGGTACCGGAATGTCGTCGATGGCATTCGTCGCAAACAGCGGGATCACTTTCTCGGGAAACTGATAGGGACCGTAGTTGTTCGAGGCTCGCGTCACGATCACGGGCACGCCGTGGGTCGCCCAGTAGCTGTATGCGAGTCGATCCGCGCCCGCCTTGCTCGCTGCGTACGGGTTTCGGGGCTTCAGCTCGTCGGTCTCGCAGCTCGCACCCGTCGGCACGCTCCCATACACTTCATCGGTCGAGATCTGCACGAAGCGCCGCAGCTGCGGCGAGCGCCTGGCCGCTTCGAGCAGCACCCACGTGCCCTGCACATCGGTGCGGATGAAATCGCCTGCCGCGAGGATCGATCGATCGACGTGCGTTTCTGCGGCGAAATGCACGACGATCTCCGATCGCTCGACGAGCGGTGCGCTCACGGGCGCATCGACGATGTCGCCGTGCACGAACACGTGGCGAGGATGGGCCATCACATCGTGCAGGTTCTCGCGCCTGCCGGCGTAGGTGAGTTTGTCGAGCGTGGTCACCCGCCAGTCGGGATGGATATCGAGTGCGTAACGGACGAAGTTGCTGCCGATGAATCCGGCGCCGCCGGTGACGAGGACCTCAACCATCTTTGCGGGTCCAATCGTACGGGAGCGTGTCGTGAGGCGCCAGCCGATACTCGTCTGGCTCGGCGTAGACGTACGGTTCGGTCGGGACGTTGACGACCAGCGACACCTCCGTCGAGATGCACTTCCAACCGTGGTACACGAGGTTCGGAACCTGCACGAGCATCGGGTTCTGCGTGCCGACGAAGAACTCGTTGATCGCGCCGTTGGTCGGAGACTCGGGTCGGGTGTCGACGAGCACGAGCTTGACCATGCCGGCGACGCACGCGAAGTTGTCGATCTGGCGCTGATGGTAGTGCCACGCCTTGACGACGCCGGGATAGGTGGCCGACACGTAGACCTGGCCGAACTTTGCAAACAGCTCGCTGTCGTCGGCGCGCAGAATCTCCATGAGCCAGCCGCGTTCATCGGGAATCACGCGCAGCATTTTCGTCTGTACGCCGTGAATGCGCGGAAGTTTGCTGACGCTCGTGGTGTACGCCGTCGGATTGCCCATCCTCTGAGTCCCGCCTATC
>DATFRP010000076.1:0-18370 GCA_035263125.1 Vicinamibacterales bacterium | reverse complement strand
ATTGTCAATAACTAGTTCTTGGATTGAGGTTCAGCGTACACTTGCCAAGCCGTCATCGAAGTCCACACGAACCCTCCAGAGTTTCATCAGATGCAGTCGGGCGCCCTCAGAGCCCTCGAATTCGATCGCATTCGCTCGGTCGTGAGCGGCCTTGCCGTCACGTCATTGGGACGAGACCGTCTAGCCGACATGGAGCCGCAAGCGAACGCCTCAGCCGTGATCGCGGCGCAGCGGACGACGACGGAAGCGGTCCGATTCCTGGCCGATCACCCCGGCTTTCCGCTGCGTGCGCCGATCGATCTCGACCAGACGATCGACGCGCTCGGCGTCGAGGGCCGCCCGCTCGAACCGCTGCGGCTGCTCGGACTCGCCGACTACCTCGAATCGATCGAGCTCACGCGACAGGCGGTGGCAAAAGTCGGGGCGGCGTTCCCGATCCTGCGTGCGCTGGTCGACCGCGTCGCGTCGTTCCGGCAGGAAGTCGCCGATGTGCGCCGCAAGGTCGAAGCCTCGGGGGAGATCGCCGACAACGCGAGCCCGGCGCTCGCGAGCATTCGCGAACGGCTGCGGAGGCAGAAGCAGCGGCTGCGGACCACGCTGGATGGTCTGCTTCGCGGCAAGGAAGCGGCGAAATACCTGCAGGAGCAGGTCGTCACCGATCGCAATGGCCGCCGCGTGCTCATGGTGCGCGCCGAGCATCGCCACTCGATTCCGGGCATCGTCCATGGCGGCTCGGCCAGCGGCGCCAGTCTCTTCGTCGAACCGCTCGAGACCGTCGAGATCAACAACGACATCGTGGCGCTCGAGGAGCAGGAAGCCGAAGAAGTCCGTCGCATCCTCCTCGAGCTGACCGACGCCTTCCGTCGCCGCCCGGAGGAGCTCGAACAGACGATCGAGGTGGCGACCGAGATCGATATCGTTCAGGCTCGCGCGCGTTTCTCGGGGATGACCGGATCGATTGAACCGATCGTCGCTGCAGATGGCACGTTCGAGCTCAAAGGTGCGCGGCACCCGCTGCTGATGCCGACGGTTCGCGAACGGATCGAACGGGGTCGGGAGTCATTAGGGGGTCGGGAGTCATTTTCTGAACGGTCAGGACAAAATGACTCCCGACCCCCTAATGACTCCCGACCCCTTGATCCGGTACCAGTCGACATCCTGCTCACGCCTCCGACGCGGATTCTCGTGATCACCGGCCCGAACACCGGCGGGAAGACCGTTGCGCTCAAGACCGCCGGTCTGCTCGCGGCGATGGCGCAGGCTGGATTGCATATTCCCGCTGATGCGGGCTCGCGCCTGCCGGTGTTCAAATCGCTGTTCGCCGATATCGGCGACGAGCAGTCGATCTCTGCGAGCTTGAGTACGTTCTCGGCGCACATCTCGAACATCGTGTCGATGAACCGCGACCTCGCGTTGCCCGCGCTCGTCCTGCTCGACGAAGTGGGCGCCGGCACCGATCCGGTAGAAGGCGGTGCCCTCGGGGTCGCCGTCATCGATCATTTCCGCGAGCGCGGTGCGCATCTAGTCGCGACGACGCACTACGACTCGCTCAAGTCGTACGCGTCGACGACACCGGGTGTGGTCAGCGCAGCATTTGGATTCAATCCCGAGACGTTCGCACCGACCTATCGCCTGCAGTACGGGTCGCCGGGACGCAGCCTCGCAATCGAAATCGCGGCGCGCCTCGGGATGCCTCCGGCGGTGATCGCCAATGCGCGCGAGAACCTGAGCGAACGCGAGCAGCAGCTTGCCGAGCATCTTGCCCGCGTCGATCAGGAGCTTGGCAAGCTGGAACACGATCGGCGCGAGCTCTCCCGCCAGCGCATGCAATTGGCTGAATCCGACAAGCAGCTGCGCACGCGCGAAGACGCCGTGCGCGAACGCGAGCAGGCCTACAAGCGGCGTCTCGACGCGAAGCTGGACGAGGAGTTGCATGAAGGGCGGAAGGAAATCGACACGATCATCGAAGGGCTGAAGGCGCGCGCGGCGGAGATGAGCGAGCAGGCGGCGCGGCGCGCGGCGGCGGCGATTACGACCGGAGAAGCGGGCGCCGCCCGTGCTGATGCTCGCGCGGCCATCGACAAGGTCGTCGGTCGCCTGAAGAAAACGGGCACGCCATCGCCGGCATCCTCGCCCGCCCCCGCGGGCCCGGTCGAGCCTGGGGCGCGTGTGACTGTCGGTGCACTGGGTCTCGAGGGGACCGTCATCGACGTGCAAGGGTCGCAGGCCGAGATCGACGTGCGCGGAAAACGGCTGCGTGCGGCGCTCCGCGATATTCGGGTCACCGGCGCGGCCTCGAACGCTCAGAAGGCTGCCTCAGTCAAAGTTCGTGTCGACCTGCAGCCTCGGCAGGGCTCGCTCTCCGAGCTGAACGTGATCGGATGCACGGTCGATGACGCGCTTGACCGCGTCGAGAAGTTCCTCGACGAATCGACCGTCAGCGATCAGCGTGTCATCCGGATCGTTCACGGTCACGGCACGGGACAACTCCGTCGCGGCATTCAGGCGCTCCTCAAAGAGCATCCGCTCGTGGCGCGATTCGACGCCGCACCGATGGATCAGGGGGGTGGCGGCGTGACGGTGGTGGAGTTGAAGGACTGATGCCGCTATTTCCCCCCCATTTCGTCGAGGACCTCAAACGTCAGGCCGACATCGTCGTCGTGATCCAGGACTACGTGTCGCTCAAGAAGGCCGGGGCGAACTACAAGGGGTTATGCCCGTTCCACGGCGAGAAGACGCCTTCGTTCCAGGTGGACCGCGACAAAGGGTTCTTCCACTGTTTTGGCTGCGGTGTCGGCGGCGACGTGATCAAGTTCCTCGAGCTGCACGAGAAGATCAGCTTCGTGGACGCGGTGAAGCAGCTGGCGCAGCGCTTCGGCATCACGCTTCCGGAGGTCGAGCCGCAGAACGAGGAGCAGCGCGTCAACACCGCCGAACGCGAATCGCTGCTCAAGATTCACGAGGTCGCATCGGCCTGGTTTCGCGAACAGCTGTTGTCGCCTGCCGGCACACGGATCCGGAAACAGATTGCCGATCGCGGTTTGACTGATGCCACGGCCGCGGCGCAGATCCTCGGCTTCGCGCCGCCCGGGCGCGACGGCCTGAGCCGCGCGCTCCAGAAACAGGGGTTTTCGGCGGCGTTGCTGTTACGAGCGGGCTTGATCGTCCAGCGAGACGATGGCTCGATTGTCGACCGTTTTCGGAACCGCCTGATGATTCCGATTACGCGGGATACGGGATCGATCATCGCGTTCGGCGGCCGCGCCGTTGACACCGATCAGCAGCCGAAATACCTGAATTCACCGGAAACGCCGATCTACTCGAAGAGCCGGACGCTCTATGGGCTCAACCTGACGAAAGCCGCCATCCGCCAGAGCGGATTCGTCATCCTGGTCGAGGGCTACTTCGACTTCGGACAGGTTTTTCAGGCCGGATTTCCCACCGTTGCGTCGTGCGGCACAGCGCTGACCGCGCAGCAGGCGCAGCAACTCCGGCGATTCACGAGCAAGGTCGTTCTGAGCTTCGACCCGGATGCGGCCGGCCAGGGCGCGGCCGCAAAATCGAGCGAAATGCTCGTGGCCGAAGGGTTTGAAGTGGCTGTGGCGGTCCTGCCGGCTGGGGACGATCCCGACACCTTCATCAAAAAGCACGGGGCCAAAGGATACGGTGAACGACTTCGGCAGTCGCGGCCGTATTTAGAGTACCTGCTTGACCGGGCAGCGGCCGGTCACAACCTGAACAGCGACGAGGGGCGGGTGAAGTTTTTGGCTGAAATGCTTCCCGTCGCCGGACGCATTCCCGATGACGCGATGCGTGATCGATTTGCGGACCGGCTCGCCCACAAGGCCCGCGTGACCGACGAGGTCGTGCGTGCACAGATTCGAAAGGCTGCTGTTCAGAAGAAGACGGTGGTCGATGCGGCGATGGTGCCACGGCTGGGGCAGGTTACCAAGGCGGAAAAGGGCCTGATCTGGTGGCTTGTGCACGAGCCGGCCCCGGCGCTCGATGCGCTCTGGAGCCTCGACCCCTCGGATTTCGAGGGACTCGCGGCCAGATCCGTGCTGGATCTTGCGCGCAAGTTACATGAGAATAAAGGTTTCTCTCCTTCTGTGCTGCTCGAGCGTCTAACGCTGGTGGAGGCGCAACTCGTGACCGGGATAGCGAGCGAGCCAAAACCGCCTGCGCTGACGCCGTCCTCGTGTGTACTGGAGTTCCGCCTCGATCGCTATGAGCGCGAGCGTGCCGCCGTACAACGCGAGATCGAGCGCCTGCAGACAGAAGGGGCCGCCAGCGGCGCCGAGATCGACGCGCTGCTTGCGCTGAAGGGTCAACTCGGTCGGCTCATACAGTCTTTGGTGTTATCGGAGGAGTGATCTTGTCGATTGAAGAGAAATACGACGAAGTACGACAGCTGATCAATGTCGGCAAGGAAAAGGGCTACCTGCTGTACGACGAAGTGAACGAGCTGCTGCCCTCGGAGATCACCTCTTCGGAAGAACTCGACGACCTGTTCAACGCGTTCGGCAGCGCCGGCATCGAGGTCGTCGATTCGGACAAGGCGTATCGCGGCGACAAGGACTTCGATCGCGACGGGTCGGGCGACGAGCCCGAGCTCGACCTGACCCCCGGTGCCCTGGACAAGACCAACGATCCGGTGCGCATGTACCTGCGTGAGATGGGGACGGTGCCCCTGCTCACGCGCGAGGGCGAGGTGGCGATCGCCAAGCGCATCGAACGCGGCAAGCTCGCCGTCATCAAATCGATCTCCCGCACGCCGACCATCGCGAAGCGCATTCTCCTCATGGGCGATCAGCTCCGCGCCGGCGAACGCACCATCCGTGAGCTGGTGATCTTCAGCGACGAAGAGATCACCGACGAAGTGATCCAGGAGCGCGCGGTCGAAGTGCTCGGTCAGATCGAAGCCGTGCGCAGGGCACGAGGCAATTATCAGAAGCTGAACGAGAAGCTCGAGCTCGTGCCGAAAAAAGACAAGCGGAAGTTCCGGCGCGCGCGCATCAAGTCGATGCGCGGGTGGATCGAGGTCTCGCGCCGCATTCGCGAGATCGAATTCACCGAGACCGTGAAGCGACGCCTGGTCGACGAGGTCAAGGACGCCGTCGACGCGGTGCAGAAGGTGCAGCGCGAGGCGGACACCCTCGATCGCCATATCAATCCACGGGTGAAGACGAAGGCGCCCAAGCTGAAGGAAGACGAAAAGAAGGCGCTGCAGAAGCGGCTCAAAGATCTGCGCACCCACGTCAAGCAGATGATCGACGACCTGGAGGAAACGCCCGATCGTCTCCGCCGGACGATCGAAGTCATTCAGCGCGGCGAAGCGCAGGCCGAGCAGGCGAAGAAGGAGCTGGTCGAAGCCAACCTCCGCCTCGTTGTCTCGATCGCCAAGAAGTACACGAACCGGGGTCTGCAGTTCCTCGATCTGATTCAGGAAGGCAACATCGGCCTGATGAAGGCGGTCGACAAGTTCGAATACCGGCGCGGCTACAAGTTCTCGACCTACGCGACGTGGTGGATCCGCCAGGCGATCACGCGTGCGATCGCGGATCAGGCGCGCACGATCCGCATCCCGGTGCACATGATCGAGACGATCAACAAGCTCATTCGCACCTCGCGCGCGCTGGTGCAGGAGCTGGGACGCGAGCCGACCTCGGAAGAGATCGCCAAGCGCATGGACATCCCGGTGTCGAAGGTGCGCAAGGTCCTCAAGATCGCGCAGGAGCCGATCTCGCTCGAAACGCCGATCGGCGAGGAAGAAGATTCACATCTTGGCGACTTCATCGAGGACCGCAACATCGTGTCGCCGGCGGAAGCGGTCATCAATCTGAACCTCAAGGAACAGACCGAGGCAGTGCTCAAGACGCTGACGCCGCGCGAAGAGAAGGTCATCAAGATGCGCTTCGGCGTGGGCGACGGCAGCGAGCACACGCTCGAAGAGGTGGGCCAGAACTTCGCCGTGACCCGCGAGCGCATCCGGCAGATAGAAGCCAAGGCGCTGCGCAAGCTGCGGCACCCCTCGCGGTCGCGTAAGCTGAAGGCGTTCTTGGAAGGTCGAACGTAGTCTGCTCGAGAAAAGATCGGCGGGCCCGCTCGAACGATGGGCCTGCCCGCCGTAGCTCGCCTTCGCCACGTCGAGAGAACTCAGCGACGCGGGCTACCGCGAGCGAAGGCGGGCCCGTAGCTCAGCGGTTAGAGCGGCCGGCTCATAATCGGTTGGTCCCAGGTTCGAATCCTGGCGGGCCCATTCAATTGCTGTCGCGTGTAATGCAAAATGCGAAATGCGAAATGCAAAAAGGGCGCACGGTGATGATGCGAAGCGGATGGGTGAATGCCGCGACGACAATCACCCCGACGCACCCGCCGTGCAGCATTTGCATTTTGCATTTTGAATTTTGCATTTCATGTCGCCAGATCTAGATCGCCTCATCAAACTGCAGCACTTCGAATCGACGATCGCCGAGGCGAAAGCGGCGATCGCCGCACATCCGCAGCGGCTGGCCGATGCCGACGCCCGTCTCGATGGCGCGACGCGCACGGTCGAGCACGCGAAAGAGCAGCTCAAAGCCAATCAGGAGGCGCGTCGCGCGCTCGAGAAGGATGTCGCCGTCTATCAGGGCCGGCTCACGAAATTCAAAGACCAGCTCATGACCGTGAAGACCAATCGTGAGTACCAGGCGATGCAGCACGAGATCGCCACGGCACAAAGCGACCTCGGCACCGTCGAAGAGAAGGTGTTGGAGCGCATGGTCGACGCCGACGGCCTCACCGCAGAGGTGAAGACGGCGGAAGCCGCCCTGGTTGCGCAGCAGAAGGAGATTGAGGCCGAGAAGAAAGCGCTCGCGGAGGACCTCGCAACCGACCAGGCAAAGCTCGTCAAAGCGACCGAGGCGCGTGCCGCGCTCGTGAAGGATGTGGAACCAAGGCTCATGGCGCTGTTCGAGCAGGTGGCGCGCGCCCGCAAGGGCGTGGCCATCTCCACCGCGACACGCGACGGTCTCTGCTCGCTCTGTCATGTGCGGCTGCGGCCGTCGGTCTTCCAGCAGGTGCGTCACAACGACAGCATCATCCAGTGCGAAAGCTGCCAGCGCGTCCTGTATTGGATCCCACCCCCTCCACCCGTCGAGCACGCGGTGGTCCACCGGTAACCTAGCGGTCGAGGCGTGAATCAGCGGTCTCTCTTCGGCGAGCGCCGCGGTGGCTCCGCGACCGCGAACATCGATGGCGGCTCGCGCGGCAATCCCGGCCCTGCCGGATACGGCGTGCGGATCGAACGGGCTGACGGCTCGATCACCGAGCTGAAGGAATTCCTCGGCAGCTGCACCAACAACGTGGCTGAATACCGCGGTCTGCTGGCGGCGCTGCGATGGGCGGCGGCGCACCGCGTCACCGAGTTCCGCGTCCGATCGGACTCAGAGCTGCTGGTGAAACAGATGCGCGGCGAGTATCGCGTGAAGAACCCGGGACTCCTGCCGCTCTACGAAGAGGCCCGATCGCTGACGCGGAAGATCGGTCGCGTGACGTTCGAGCATGTACGCCGGGAGTTCAACAGGGACGCCGATCGCTTGGCCAATGAGGCAATGGACGCCGGTGCCTAGCAGTAATGGAAAATTCAAAATGCAAAATGCAAAAGGGCATGGCGTGAATCCAGCGTGTGTTTTTTGCATTTTGAATGTTGCATTTTGAATTACGCCCGCGCCCTGGCGCGAATCGCTCCTGCAATCCGTCCGGCCTTCTCCCGCTCGGCGCGATACGACGTGAACACCTCGAGGTGCATCGCCGTGCACAGGCCCGAGAGGTGCACCTGCTCCTCCGGTACCCCCGCCAGCACGAGCTGATCTCGATTCGCGCCTGAGACGTCCAGGCGCAGCGTCCCGTGCTCGCGTGAGCCGCGCGGCGGAGGCTCGGAGATGAACCAGCGATCCACGAGCCATCGTTCGTGCTTTGCGGCGGCGAACGCATCGACGAGCTCACTCCCGACTTCATAACAGCACGCGCCGATGCTCGGCCCGATCGCCGCGACGACATCCGCCGGGCGAGTGCCGAACTCGCGCGCCAGCGCGTCGAGGGCCGCCACCGCCGTGCGGGCGGCCGTGCCGCGCCACCCGGCGTGCACCGCCGCGACGACACCCCGCGTCCGATCCGCCATCAGGAGCGGAACGCAGTCCGCAGCTCGGACGGCGACTGCCACATCAGTCGCGTCGGACACGAACGCATCGGCTTCGGGCCGATCGTCTGGAATCCGATGACTTTTGCGAACCACGACAACTGCGCGGCCATGCACCTGCCTGGCCAACGCAATGCGCTCCACCCCGAGTGCCGCGGCAAGCCGATGCTCGTCGTCAGGGGTGGTTAACGGCAGTTGTCGCGTCGTGAAGAGGTGTGGAGCGAGTCCGGCAAGGGGCAGACACCGCAGACCGGCGCCCCACGATTCATGCGTCCATTCGAAGGTATCCGGAAGCGAAGGCAGGCTCATGTAGGATGAAGATCGCAGTAGCTCTTGGCGCGCTCTGCGCGCCCTGGGACCGCCATGCGGGACACAACAGGTACAAGACTCTTGCAACGAGGCGCACCAGCGGTCCCATGGACATTATAGGGACCGGCATGGATGCCACCGAGATCGACCGCATCATTCAAGCGATCGATCGATACGGCGACCATTTCGTGCGACGCGTGTTCACGGACGGAGAGATCGCGTACTGCCGGTCCAAGCGCGATTTCGGAGCACGATTTGCCGCGCGCTTCGCGGCCAAGGAGGCTGCGATGAAAGCACTCGGCACCGGCTTCTCGCGCGGCGTCTACTGGAAGGGCATCGAGGTCGTGCGGCACCATGGACCTCCCATGCTGCGGTTTCACGAGGGCGCGGCCGAGCGCTTCTCCAAGATGGGCGCCACGGGTTCGCTGCTCACGTTGACCCACTCGCGGGATCTCGCCATCGCGCACGTCCTGCTGCTGAAGGGCTGACAACGGCCGTCGTCACATCCGTCGCGCGAATCCGGCACGAGTCGCGCGCCATTTCCTAATCCCTTTCCGCGCCGCACTTACAGCCTCACTCCGCTCACGGCCCCATCGGCAGCCGCCTTGCCATCCTCATTCACCAACGATGGAGGACGCCGTGGTCGTGAAAATCACGCCGAACGAGAAGAACAACCCGCCCGGAAAGCTGGCTGAGGCCGAACTGCATTTCATCGACGGCACGCTGGCTGGATTGAAGCTGATTGGCTTCGCCGTCTGGGAGCGTCGAAGCGGGAACGGTCGCAACGTCACGTTCCCCGCAAGGACGTTCTCGGTCAATGGCGAGCGACGGAGCTTTGCACTGCTCCGCCCAATCACGGGTGACGCCACCGCGCAGGATCGCATTCGCGAGCTCGTCCTGCAGGCGTATGCCGACTACGAGGAAAAAGCCGCGGTGACCACGTGAGGTCACGGCAGTCGATCTTGGAAGGTCGGTCCTCTCGGACGTAAGGCCGGTCCGTTCGCAGGTAAGGCCGGTCCTTTGGGACCGGCCGAGTCCGCGGCGTCGTCTTCGCGATCGTCGGGATCGACGTACCGCACGCGTGTGGTCGTGCCGAAGATCGCGCGTGAACGCCAGTCGAGGCGCGCGACTTTCGAGGTCGGGAACCGCACGCGGAGCAGCGGCTCCTCCCAGTCCTCGACGAGCAGCACGGGATGGCGACCCAGGCCGGCCAGAGTGCCGAGCGCGGCATCGAGGTCTGCGTTGAGGAGATCCCATCTGAGGATGGGAAGCCCGGTGTAGAAGTGCGCGCCGACGCTCTGCTGCGACGTCACGATGACGACGTCGCGCGGAAGCACGGCCTCGAGGTACCGGCCGGCAGTCTGATAGCGCGACTCGTAGGTGTGCAGGTCGAAGGTGGCTTCGCGCTTCGCGATCGTCACGTTCGCCGATACGACAGCCACGAGGGTCAGCACGAGTACGACCCCGCGAGCCTGCGACGGAACGCAATCGGACGCTTCACTCACGAGCGTCCCGACGACGATGAAGGCGAATGGAAACGCGGGCAGCAGGAAACGCAGGTACGACCAGTCGGGGAACACGCCGTACGGGACGTAGCAGATCAACACCGGGACGGCAGTGATGAGAAGGAGGCGACACGCCCGCGCGATTGGCGGGAGCGACGTAGAACGTCTGGTCAGGATCAGCGCCGCCAGACAGGAAGCCGCGACGATCAACACGGGCATCTCACCGCGCAGCATACGCACGCTGTAGTCGTGGACGTTTGCAGGGATGTTGCCGACGGCGAACAGCTCGGTGAACGAGCCGTGACCGGACGCAAACGGATGTCCGTAGAGTCGCCACTGCATCGTCGCGACACCCACGATGCCAAGGGATGCAGTGATCGCGAAGACAAACGCCCGTCGCGTGCGGGTGCGGAGACTGAATTCAGGGAGCGAATCATGAGTCCACGCAAAGAGGACGATGGCCGCAGAGGCCGCGAGGGGAAACAGGTTCGGGCGGATCAGCAAGGCAAGGGCAGCAGTGATTCCGGCGATCGCGGCCGCGCCGGTGGTCGCAGCAAGCAGCGCACACGTCCACAGCGCGGCAGCGGGAACATCGCTCATCGGCTGAACGATCTGAAACAGCCAGGCCGGGCTGCTCGCCAGGAACGCAGCACCGACGAGGCCGGTCGTCGGGTTGTGAATCCGGGCGCCGAGGAAGTACGTGGCGATCACGCCGAGGGCACCAAGTAGGGGCGCAGCCAGGAACGGACCTGCGTCGCCCGCCACCGATGAGCCGAGCCACATCAGCAGCGGCAAGCCGGGTGGATATGTGGGAACGCTTTCGGTTGGTCGAAGTCCCGGTCTGAACCCGAGGGGCGCGAACGTCCACGCCGGATCGGATCAGGCGACGCGCTCGATCAGCGGCTCGTGAAACGCGACATCGCCGTGGGCCAGGAGACGCGCCTGGCTGATGTAGCCACCGGCGTCCGCACCGGAGACCGCGTAGGTCCCGAATCTGATGCCGACGCCGGCACTCGCCGCGCCAAGAACGATGGCGATGGCCAGGGCGTGCACGGTGAGGCGCGTATCGATCGCAGTCGTCGTCGCACGTGCTCGCTGACGGCTCGACGCGGCTCCAATCGCATGAGCGATGACAGCTGCCAATAGAGGAGGAACGACCCGATGGGCGGAGACATGCAGCGGGCCGGCGTCGATCGTGAAGCCGCCCGTGATCGACACGACGATCGCGACACCGAGTGCAGTCGTTCCGGCGACAACGATGAAGCCTGCGAGTGGCGCGAGCCCCACGTTGCAGGAACTTTACGGCGTTTCGTGCAGCGTGGCCAGCAGGCGCGCGTTTTCCTTCTGCCGTTTTGGGGGCAGTGTCCATTCCGCGCGCATCGCCTTGTCGGCCTCGGCGCGGAAGAACGCGTCCTTCATCCCGCCATCGATGATGTCCCACGGCAGCACGCGGTCACGCGATCGATCGCGGAAGACGAAGAAGTCGGCGTCGACGCCGGTTTCCGCCATCGCGGCGCGCCAGTTGCCGCCGTTGCGTTCCGCCGCTTCGATCGCCGGAGCCACGCGCCGGTCGCCGAGCGACAGCAGCGCCTGATACAGCGAGTGGCGTTCGGATTTGATCGTGAAGTAGACGTTTTCGATTCCTGCCATGAGGCTGCGCACCCGGGCGATCTTGCGCTCGATGGATCGATCGTCTTCCATCGGCAGCCACTGATATGCGGTACCTGGCTTGGGCACGAGCGGATTGACGCTGCCGACGATGCGCCCGACGTGGCCGCGCGACCGCGCATGCTTCACCATCGCGTCGCGAAGTTGAAGCGTGAGATCGCGAATGGCGACGAGATCCTCGTCCGTCTCCGTCGGTATGCCCAGCATGAAGTACAGCTTCAGGTTCTCGATGCCGCTCGCGAAGATCAGATCTGCCGCCGCCAGAATCTCGTCGTTGGTCAGCGTCTTGTTGATCACACGCCGGAGGCGATCAGATCCGGTCTCGGGGGCAATGGTCACCGTGCGCTCGCCGCTCTCGCGCAGCAGCCGGAGGATGGTCGGCGTCAGATCGTCGAGTCGCAACGAGGCCGGGCTGATGCTGTACCCCATCCCGACGAGCGTGGTGAGAATCTCCTCGATGTCGGGGTGATCGCACAGCGCGATCGAGACCAGCCCGATGCGCTGAGAATGAGGCCGCGCCTGAGCCGCGCGTTCGAGGATTCGCTCCTTGGGAAACGCCCGTACCGGCAGATAGTTGTAGCCCGCCCAGCAGAAGCGGCACAGGTTCGCGCACCCTCGTACGACTTCGATGAGCAATCTCGAGCCGAACTCGGTTTCGGGCGTGAAGATCGTCGTGGCAGGCGGATCGACCGCCTCAGTCGTCTTCAGTGCGGCTTTGCGAACGACCGGCGGCGCCGTCGTTCCCTCGCGAGGCAGGAACGCGTCGATCGTCCCGTCGTCGGCGTACTTCACCTCGTAGAAGGCGGGCACGTAGAAGCCGCGCTCCGCAACGAGTCGACGCAGCAGGTCGTCTCGATCCTGCGCCGCTCGAAACGCGCCGAGCAACGACGGGATGAGCGCCTCGCCCTCGCCGGCGGCTACGATGTCGGCAAACGGTGCCAGCGGCTCTGGGTTCACGAACGTGACCGCGCCGCCGATCATCACCAGTGGGTCGTGATGCGTGCGATCCTCCGCGCGCGCCGGGATCCCGGCCATCCGCAGGAGGGTGAGGACGTTGGTGTAGTCCCACTCGAACGACACCGAGAACGCGAAGATGTCGAAATCGCGTACCGGCGTCTGCGACTCGATCGTGAGCAGCGGCGCACCCGAGGCCAGCTGCGCGGCAAGCTCGGTCTTCGGCGGCAGGAACACGCGCTCGCAAACGATGTCGGCCTGCGCGTTAAAGAGCGTGTAGACGGTCTGGAACCCGAGGTTCGACATCCCGACGAAGTACGTGTTGGGGAACGCCAGGGCGACGCGCATCCGTCCGCCATGCGGCTTGCGGACGTATCCCACTTCCTTCGAGAGGAGCTCGCGGGCACGCTCGCGCTGAGGCCAGGACTGCGTCATGAGTGGTCGTGCGAGTGACACTGATGCTCGACCGCGTGCGCCCTGGCCGCGACAATGGAGCGGCCACCGCGATTCTGCGAACGAGACTCCAGTAACAGTCGTGCGGGAACTCCGGCTCGTGCGCCGCCGTTCCCGTGTACCGTGGGTCTACTCAGTGTACCACCGGCCCACACCGCCGCCTGTAGAGGCCGCCTTCAGGCGGCCTGCTCGCCCCAGCAGAGGCCGCCCTCAGGCGACCTGCCTCCCCTTTCTCTAATGCGGCCGTCGCAAAAACGCCGGCACATCGAACGGCGTCTGCAGATCGTTCTCAACTGCCGACGCCGACACGGCCGCGCTCGCGCCCGGCACCGTCATCTCAATCCCCTGGCGGCGACTGACATTCAGCGCCGGCCCGCTTCCGTGCTCCATCGGCGGCGCCTGCAGCGGCAGATCGGCCGGGGCGTTGATCCGCGCCTTCATCGTCGTGGCCACGGCTGGAGGCTCCGGCCCCCTGTTCAGGTGCTGCGTGTAGTTCGTCAGATCGACCGGCGTACGAGACGCAGATTCGGACAGGCTGCGGCCGCTCATCTTCCGATCGAAGCCGGTGGCGATCACCGTGATCTTCACCTTGCCGACGAGCTGCGGGTCGACGACCGCGCCGAAGATGATGTTGGCGTCTTCATGGGCTGCTTCCTGGATGACGCATGACGCCTCGTTCACCTCGACGAGCGACAGATCCGGCCCACCGGTGACATTGATGATCACGCCGCGCGCGCCGTGTACCGAGCTGTCTTCGAGCAGCGGGCTCGAGATCGCTTTCTGCGCGGCCTGCATCGCACGATCGGTGCCTTCTGCGGTGCCCGTGCCCATCATCGCCACGCCCATCCCCGACATGATCGTCTTCACGTCGGCGAAGTCGAGGTTGATCAACCCGGGCGTGAGAATCAGATCCGAGATGCCCTGGATCGCCTGGCGCAGCACATCGTCGGCGAGCGAGAACGCATCGGTCAGCGGCGTCGTGCGATCGATGATCGACAGCAGGCGCTCGTTGGGAATCGTGATCACCGTATCGACGCACTCGCGCAGCGCTTCGAGGCCGGCCTCCGCCTGAATGGCGCGCTTGCGGCCCTCGAATCGGAACGGCTTGGTGACCACAGCGATGGTCAGCGCGCCCAGCTCGCTGGCGAGGCTGGCAATCACCGGCGCCGCGCCAGTACCGGTGCCGCCGCCCAGACCGGCCGTCACGAAAATCATGTCCGCGCCCGAGAGCGCCTGGATGATCGTGTCGGTGTCCTCGAGCGCAGCCTGACGGCCGATGTTCGGGTCGGCACCGGCCCCGAGCCCTTTCGTGAGCTTGCTGCCGATCTGCACCTTCTGGCCGGCCTGGTTGTGATCGAGCGCCTGCACGTCGGTGTTCGCGACGATGAACTCGACTCCCCCGAGGCCGACCTCCACCATGCGATCGACAGCGTTGCTGCCGCCACCGCCGACGCCAACGACTTTGATCCTGGCGCCGCTTCGAGCGTCGGGCGCGAGCGTGAGACGCAGGTTTGCGAGCTCTCGCGCGTGACGTCCATCCTGTTTCATGTGTGCCTCCGTCGCCGTAACGCGCGTTCCTCTGAACGCGCCACCATCTCCGCCCTCACAGAAATTCCTTGAAGATGCTCCGCAACCGTCCCACCACCACTGCCAGCGCGCCCGAGCCGCTGCGAATCGGCTCGACGACGCGATTGCGATGCACGTAGAGCCCGATGCCGACCGGCGTCGCAAACACCGGACTGCTGATGTGATCCGAAAGTCCACCGACCTCGCTCGGCATGGCGCGTCTGATCGGCAGGTCGAAGATCTGCTCCGCGATCTCGGGCATGCCCTCGAGAATCGCGCCGCCGCCTGTGAGGACGATGCCGGAATTGAGCGACTTCTCGTATCCAGCGCGTCGGATCTCGTCCCACACGAGATGGAAGATCTCCTCCGCTCTCGGCTGGAGAATCTCCGAGAGGATGCGGCGGGCCATCAGCCTCGGCTTGCGTCCGCCGACGCTGGCCACTTCGATGGTCTCGTCTTCATCGACCATCGAGGACAACGCACAGCCGTTCTTGCGCTTGATCTTCTCCGCCTCGGGCAGCGGCGTCCGGAGGCCCACCGCGATGTCGCTGGTGAAGTGGTCGCCGCCGACCGCGATGACGCCGGTGTGCCACAGATTGCCGCGCTCGTAGATCGCCAGGTCGGTCGTGCCCCCGCCGATGTCCACGAGCGCCACGCCGAGCTCCTTCTCGTCCTGCGAGAGCACCGCCTCGGCCGCCGCCAGCTGATCGATCACGGTGTCGACGACATCGACGCCGGCCTTGTTGACGCACGCGATGATGTTCTGCGTCGACGACACCGCGCCGGTCACGACGTGGACGTTGACCTCGAGCCGCGCGCCGGTCATCCCGATCGGCACGCCAATCCCGTCCTGCTCGTCGACGACGAAGTCCTGCGGCAGGACGTGCAGGATTTCGCGTCCGGTCGGCAGCGGCACGCTCTTCGCCGCATCGATCGCGCGTCGAACATCATCACGGGTGATCTCGCGGTTCTTGCCCGCGACCGCGATGACCCCCCGGCTGTTGAAGCCTTTGATGTGTGGACCAGAGAGCGCGAGGTGGACGGCGCCGATCTCGATGCCGGCCATCAGCTCGGCGTCTTCGATCGCTTTCTTGATCGACTCGACCGCGGCCTCGAGGTTGACGACGACACCCCGCTTGATGCCTCGCGATTCGGCGACACCGATCCCGACGACATGGAGCCTCCCGTCGTCCATGTCTTCACACACGACACAGGCGACCGTCGACGTGCCGACGTCGAGACCGACTAGGTATCGCTCTTTTCGAGCCACGTGCTCTCCTGTCTTCTAACCACCGGTTCTGATCGCCCTCGTGCGCGACGACTTCGGCGCCGGTCCCTGCGGTCGGACGTACACCCGCTCGTCGAACCTGAGATCGACGTAGTCGATGCTCGGCACGCGATCGCGCAGCGCGCCCTGCAGATCGATGTAGGACTGAATGCGGTCGACGAATCGATCCTCGCCAATCCGCACGAGCACCGTATCGCCTTTGAGGATGACGACCGCGTCACGCGGATCGCTCACATCGATCTGCGAGAGTCGTCCGGCCAGATCGGGGCGATGGCGGAGGTCAGCCAGCACGCGCCCCGCCAGCCGGGCGCGGGCATCGTCGATCAGCGTCGCACCGGCGCTGGGCACGGCGGCCAGGCCATCGATGATCGGGAGATCGAGGGCCGCGTAGTTGGGACCGTACTCGTCGATGATCGCGCCGTCCTGATCGACGAGATACAGCAGGTCGCGAATGCGGCCGACGCCCATCGGCGTCCGCTCGGAAATCGCGACCGTCAACGTACCCGGCAGCACGCGTCGAATCGCCGCGTCAGCGACCCACGGTGAATTCAGCAGCTTTCGGCGCCACGGTTCGAGATCGATCGTCACCAGGCTCCGGCCTTCGAGCCCGTGCAGGAGCGCTTTGATGTCGCCCGTCGGCACCCGCTCGTTGCCGTAGACACGAATCTGCCCGACCCTGAGCGCGTCTGCCGAGAGCACGAAGTCCACCAGGCGATACGTCCCGAACATCGCGACGACGCAGGACGCAGCGATACGGAGGAGCGTCCACCACGTCGGACGCCAGGAGCGGCGTCGCGTCGGCGTCACGTGCGCACGGCGGAAACGACGATCGGACGGCGCGGCCACCGGCATCAGTGCACGCCTCCCCGCTGCGCGAGGGCCTCGACCAGTCGACGCGGCAGCGTGCCGATCGAGCCGGCGCCGAGCGTGATCACCACATCGCCCGGGCGAACGAGTCCGACGATCGCCGGTACGACGTCGGCAAGCGTTTTGACGACGAGCACCGGGCGCCCCGATCCGCTGCGGATCGACTCGGCGAGCCGTTCGATCGTCACGCCCGGAAGCGGCTCCTCTCCAGCAGCGTAGATGTCGGTCAGCACGATCTGATCGGCATCGGCGAGCGCGGGACCGAAATCGTCCAGCAGGTGTGCGGTCCGCGAGTAGCGGTGCGGCTGGAAGGCCACGACAATCCGTCGCCCGAGCGTCGCGCGTGCAGCCGCCATCACGGCGCGAATCTCGGTGGGGTGGTGTCCGTAGTCGTCGACCACCATCACGCCGGCGGCCTCACCGTGACGCTCGAAGCGGCGTTCCGCTCCGTGAAAGCTCGCGAGCGCATCGGCGATACGCGGGAACTCCAACCCGACGCGTTCGCCGACCGCGACCGCCGCGAGCGCGTTCTGCAGGTTGTGACGACCCGGTACCGCGAGCTCGATGATGCCAGCGCGCTCGACGCCGTCGGGGGTTCGACGCTCGACCCGACAACGTCCACCGAACGATCCGAGCTCGATCTGCACACCCCGGATGTGTGCCTCCGGATTGTCGAGTCCGTAGGTCACGACGTGGCGGCGCACCGACGGCAGAATCGCACCGAGGTTCGCGTCGTCGACACACGCGACCGCGGCGCCGTAGAACGGCACCTTGTTCGCGAAATCGAGAAAGGCCTGCTGCAGGTCCGCCAATGATCCGTAGCTCTCCATGTGCTCGTTGTCGATGTTGGTCATCACCGCGATCGACGGCCACAACAAGAGAAACGAGCGATCGCTTTCATCCGCCTCTGCCACCAGGTACTCGCCGCGCCCCAGCCGCGCGTTGCTGCCGAAGGCGCTCAACCGTCCGCCGATCACCGCCGTCGGATCCAATCCGCCGCGTTCGAGCACGAGCGCGATCATCGACGTCGTGGTCGTCTTCCCGTGCGAGCCGGCCACCGCAATCGAGAAGCGGAGCCGCATCAGCTCCGCCAGCATCTCGGCGCGGGGAATCACCGGAATCCCTCGCCTGCGCGCTTCGACGATCTCGGGGTTCGCCGGCCGCACCGCCGACGACACCACCACGACGTCTGCGTCCCCGACGTTGCCCGCCGCGTGCCCCTCGAACACCGCGACGCCCAACATGTGCTCGAGCCGCGCGGTCACGTCCGAACGTTTTGCGTCCGATCCGCTCACCACGTACCCGAGATTCGCCAGCAGTTCGGCAATCCCGCTCATGCCGATCCCGCCGATGCCGACGAAGTGGATGCGGCGGGTCTTGCGGAGCATCACCATGCACGGCTCCTGAAGCGGGTCACGCCAGCATCTCCTCGATCATGTCGACGATGCGCGCCGCGGCGTCGGGTCTCGCCAGCGACAGCGCCGAGCGCTCCATCGCGACGACGCGGCCGGGGTCGTCCCGCAGCTTCAGGATCGCCGTCGCCAGGGCGTCGCCGGTCAGGGACGTCTCGTCCAGCACGAG